>NZ_JBARVQ010000740.1:0-3967 GCF_049646345.1 Albidovulum sp.
AGCCCGGGGCGCGCAGATCGGTGCCCAGCTGGTCTTCCAAGAGTTTCGCGATCATCGGCGACTGCGCATCGCCGCCATAGGCGGCCTTGGCGGCGACATAGGTCTGGTTGGTCGCGGCGGCGAGGTCCAGCGGCACGCCGAATTCGCGGCCGAATTCCATCGCGAAACCCAGATCCTTCAGCGCCAGATCGACGTTGAAAGCGATGTCATAGGAGCCGTTGAGGATCAGCGCGCCTTCGGTTTCATGCACGAAGGAATTGCCTGACGAGGCGGCAATCGCATGCCATGCCTGCCCCAGATCGAGCCCGCCACGTTTGGCCAGCATCAGCGCTTCGCCACAAGCCTTGAGGTGAATGAAGGCCAGCATGTTGGTGATGACCTTGATGATGGAGGACGACCCCAGAGGGCCCATATGGAAGACGCGGTTGCCCATCGCCTCGAACGCTTTCCAGTGCAGATCAACGATGTCCTTGTCACCGCCCGGCAGCATGGTGATCTCGCCCCGGTAGGCAAGGTGGACGCCGCCCGTAACGGGCAGTTCCAGCATGCGGATGCCCTCGGCCTCGACAACTTTGGAAAAGGCCAGAACGTCGTCGCGGCCAAGCGTCGACATCTCGATCCATGTCGCGCCCTTCTTCATCTTGGGCAGGATCTGCGCCAGCACCTTTTCGGTGACCCGCGGGGAAGGCAGGCAGGTGATGACGTGGTCGACCGAGGCCGCGACCTCTTCGGCGCTCTCGGCCCAGGTCGCGCCCGCCGCGATCAGGGGTTCGGCCAGTTCTTTCTTGAGGTCGGTGACCGTGACCTTAAAGCCCGCTTTCAACAGACAGCCCGCGCAGGCCGCCCCGAGATTGCCGAGGCCGATATAACCGTAATGCATGATAGTTCCTCCGTAAGCGCCTCAGGCGCCGTATCCGATGATGCCCTTGACCTCGCAAAAGTCGTGAATGCCCCAATCGGCATATTCACGGCCATTGCCAGATTGTTTGTAACCGCCGAAGGGGGCGAAGGTGTCCCAGTCGGGGTAATTGATCTGCACCTGTCCGGTGCGAAGACGCCGCGCCACCGCGCGGGCCTCGGTCAGGTCGCCCTGAACGAAACCGCCCAGCCCATAGACGCTGTCATTGGCCATGGCGACGGCCTCATCGACGCTATCATAGGGCAGGATGGCCAGAACCGGGCCAAAGATTTCCTCGCGCGCGATGGTCATGTCAGGGGTGACGCTGCCAAAGATCGTCGGTTTGACGAAATGGCCCCGGTTCATGCCGTCGGGGCGGCCAAGACCGCCGGCCACCAGCACGGCACCTTCGTCTATACCGGTCTGGATCATTCCTTGGATTTTTTCGTATTGCGCCCGGCTGACGACCGGACCGATTATTGTCGCCGCATCGCCCGGATCGCCGACCGTCATGCTGTCGGCCTTGGCCCCGGCGATGGCCAATGCCTCTTTCTCCAAGTCACGCGGCACGAACATCCGGGTCGGTGCATCGCAGCTTTGGCCGGTATTCAGCATGCAGCCCTCGACACCGCCCTCGACCGCCGCTTTCAGATCGGCGGAGGCAAGGATGATATTGGCCGACTTGCCGCCCAGTTCCTGCGCCACGCGCTTGACCGTGGGGGCGGCCGCTTGGGCCACCATGACACCTGCCCGGGTGGAGCCGGTGAAGGACACCATGTCGACCTCAGGGTGCGATGAAAGGCGCGACCCCACGCCCGGCCCGTCGCCATTGACAAGGTTGAAGACCCCGGCGGGAACGCCCGCCTCATCCATGATCTCGGCAAAGACGAGACCCGAGAGGGGCGCGATCTCTGACGGTTTCAGGACCATGGTGCAGCCCGCGACCAATGCGGGCGCCACCTTGCAGACGATCTGGTTCATCGGCCAGTTCCAGGGCGTGATCAGCCCGACGACGCCGATCGCCTCGCGCTGGATCAGCGTCGTACCGCGCATCTCTTCCCAGTGGAAGCGTTCAGCGGCCTCGATGGCAGCGGCCAGATGCACTTCGCCCGCCCAGACCTGCGCCTCGCGGGAAAAGCCGATGGGCGCGCCCATCTCGACCGACATCGCCTGCGCCAGATCCTCGGCGCGGGCCAGATAGATCTCATGCACGCGGCGCAGAAGGGCAATGCGTTCAGCAGCAGGCAGGGCCGAGAAGGCGGGAAACGCCGCCCGCGCCGCCATGATCGCCCGGTCGGCATCCTCGACCGAGCCGATGGCGACCTCGCCCACGATTTCCTCACTCGCTGGGTTCTCCACTGCCAGCCGGGTTGCCCCGGCGCCGGGCAAAACCCATTCGCCGCCAATGTAGAATTGGCCCAGCCGTTCCGTGATGTTCATCGGACTACCTGAAATAGATGTTGTACTTCGCCCGAATCGCCCGGTCGATTTCGGGATCGATCACACTGCCCGCCTTCGACAGGATCTCGTTCTTCCGCGCGATGGCGGCGTCCAGAAGCACGGGCTTTCCGGCCTCGTTCCATTCCTTCGGGCTCATCCGGTTGGCGACGCTCGGATAGATATATTCCGTCTGCATCAGCTTCAGCGTCTGGTCGGACCCAAGGTAGTGCCCAGGTCCGCCCATGCAGACCTGCTTCATCGCCTCGATCGAGGTGCTGTCCTCGGTCACATCGATACCGCGCACCAGCCGCATGGCCTGGCCCAGAAGGTCATCGCCAAGGACAAGGCTTTCGAGACAGAAGCCCAGAAGCGAGGCATGCATGCCCACGGCCTCATAACACATGTTCAGCCCGGCGAGCCCGGCAAGCGAATTGGTAATGCCCTGCTCCCAGCCCGCCTGCATGTCGGGCAGTTTCGAATCCGAAATGCCCGAGGCGGCGCCACCCGGCAGGTTGTAGAATTTGTGCATCTGGGCGCAACCTGCAGTCAGCAATGCCTGTTCCGCCGACCCGCCCGACATGGCGCCGGTGCGCAGATCGGACACGAAAGGCCAGGTGCCAAAGATCGCAGGTGCGCCCTTTTTTACGGCGTTGACATAGACGACGCCCGCCAGACATTCCGCCACGGCCTGTACAATGGTCAGCGCGATCGGCGCGGGCGCCGTGGCGCCCGCCTGACCCGCTGACAAAAGCAGAACCGGCATGCCGCGACGGATGCAATCCTCCATCACGACACAGCTTTCCTCGGCAAACTTCATCGGCGGCACGACGAAACAGTTGGAGTTCGAGACGAACGGCCGTTCCAGCCACTTCTCCTCACCACCCGCAACCATATGGATCAGGTCCAAACAATCCGCGACATGGGACGGATCGCTGAATGAGGTGCCGACATGTTTGCGCGTGCCCGCAAGCGAACCGTAGAGCGTGTTGAGGTCCATTTCCTGATTGTCGACCACATCGCGGCAGACCATCGTGCGCTGGTAGAAATGGATATTGTCGAGATTGTCGACGAGCCGCGCCGCGTCATAAAGGTCCTGCGCGGTGCTTTCGCGATAATCCAGCGTCACCGGGTCGACGATATGCACGGCAGCGCCCGCAGTGCCGTAATGCACCTTTGAGCCCGACAGATGCAGATCGTGCTTCGGATCGCGAGCATGCAGCGTGATGTCGCGCGCGGCAACGGCCAGCATGTCCTCGACAAGCGCGCGGGGAAACCGGATACGGCCGTCATCGCCCTGAATGGCGCCTGCCTCGGTCAGGGCCTTCACGCCTGATTCCGGTGCCTGTGACAGGCCGATCACTTCCAGCGCTTCAAGTGCAGACTGGTGGATCTTTTCAACGCTGGCCTCGCTCAGGGGCTTGTACTGGCCGCCCGACATGCCCGCGCGAACGGGACGAACCGCATCCGACAGCGGCGCTGCCCGTGCTGCCCGCCGTGCCTCGCGTCCGCCTGCCCGTGCCGCCCGCCGCGGCTCGCAATTCATTGCTTCATCCGACATTGCCGTCTCTCCCTGAAAGCCTGCTGCCTTCATCTTGGCTGAAATACCTCGGGGGGTCCGGGGGGCTGGCC
>NZ_JBARVQ010000741.1:0-1982 GCF_049646345.1 Albidovulum sp.
GGGTGCGATCGCGGCCAGAACCGGCTCGGCCTTTTCGATGGTCTCGGCATCCTGCGCGTCAGAGTCTTCACCAATATAGGTGAGCGCGGCCGGAATGATCTCGGCCGGGGCATCCAGCATGTGCACACCACACGAGGCGAGTTTTTCCATATTCGCCGGATCGAAGATCAACGCGAGCGAGCCGACCGGCGCATCTTCGCCAAGCACTTCCTTGACCTTGTTGATGTTCACGCCGATCCCGGTCGATCCCCACATATAGTTGATGGAGTATTCGTTGTCCGGATCGTATTTCTCGGTCCGCTCGGCAATTGCGTCCCACATATTCGCCAGATTCGGCAGCGCCGACTTGTCGAGCTTCTGGAACGCGCCGGCCTCAATCTGCCGCGAGAGGAACGTGCCCGACGGCACCACCACATCATAGCCGGACCCGCCGGCGAGCAGTTTGGTTTCAAGGATCTCGTTCGAATCGAACACGTCGTAGATCAGGTCGATCCCGGTTTCTTCCTCGAACTTTGTCAGCAGTTCCTCGTCGATATAGTCCGACCAGTTGTAGACGTGGACCTCTTCGGCACCTGCCATACCTGCGACCATCAGCGCCGCAATCGTCATCCCCGTAAACTTCATAGTACCTCCTGGGTCTGTTGGAATCGGCAGCCTTCGGGGCTGCCGGTCAGGTCTTTGCCTTCTTGCCGCTCCATTTTGATCAAATTTTGCGACTCAAATCAACATGGCATTTTCGCAATGTCCAACTTATTATGACAGAAACGGAATTCCGCGCAGCCCCCTAGAAGGAGCATGGATGAAAAACCTTCGTGACGCCGACGAATCTCCTCGTAAGGTGCCCACCCATGAAGTGACCTACTGCCGGTTGCGCGACATGATTCTGTTTGGTCAGCTTGCGCCCGGCCAACCGGTCACGATTCAGGGGCTGACCGCGACGCTTGAGGCCGGCATGACCCCGGTGCGCGAGGCCATTCGCAAACTGACGGCTGAAGGCGCGCTGGATCTGCAGGGCAACCGCCGGGTCTGCGTGCCGCAGATGACCGCGTCGCAACTGGATGAACTGGCCTTCGCGCGCCTGACCATTGAACCCAAGCTGGCCTTCATGGCGGCCGAGAACCTGTCGTCAGGCGACATCACCCGGCTGACCCGTATCGACGCGGATATCAATGACGCAATCGCGACCGGTGATGTTCACCGCTATCTTCTGAACAATTTCCGCTTCCACTTCGCTCTCTACGAACATGCAGGGGCCCCTATCCTTCTGTCGCTGGCGCAGATGCTGTGGTTGCGCTTCGGCCCGTCACTGCGCGTCGTCTGCGGACGCTATGGCACATCGAATCTTCCCGACCGCCATGATGAGGCATTGGCCGCGATGCGGGCGGGCGATGCGGATGGCATCGCGACCGCGATCCGCGAGGACATCGAACAGGGAATCAGTCAGGTCAGGCTTTCTCTGGCTGCTGATTAAATTTGATCAAATCTGGTTGACAAACGCCATTTTGATCATATCCTGAGACCCAAAGACAGTCGGAATACGTTACGCGTGGTGACGTCTTCCCGCTGCGACACCCGCCCCACAGGCCCAGACATCACAGGTTCCGCGATGCCCCAGATCACCAATCACTTGCCCACGAAAGAGCTTCAGGCGCTCGATGCAGCCCATCACATGCATCCCTTCCCCGAGGATGCGGCGTTGGCCAAAAAGGGCGCGCGCATCATCACGCGTGGCAAGGGCGTCTATCTGACCGATAGCGAAGGGCAGGAGATTCTCGACGGCATGGCCGGTCTCTGGTGCGTCAATCTCGGCTATGGCCGCAAGGATCTGGCCGAGGTCGCCGCGCGGCAGATGGAGGAGCTGTGCTACTACAACACCTTCTTCCAGACCTCGCACGTCCCCGCCATAGCCCTGGCCGCAAAGATCGCCGAACTGGCGCCGGGCGATCTGAACCATGTCTTCTATGCGGGCTCCGGGTCCGAGG
>NZ_JBARVQ010000742.1:0-2385 GCF_049646345.1 Albidovulum sp.
GGGTCAGATAGCCGTAACCGCCCTTGTTCAAACCATCCGTCCAGGCGGAATCCTGTCCGTTCACGGCAAACATCAGAGGATTGTCATAGGCATAACCGGGCACTTCCGAGAATCCCAAAGATCCCCCGATCTGACTGTCGGTAACTTTCCACATCTGCGCATCGGCGTTACTGGCAAAAGTTTTGACAAAATCGATGTTCGCAACCTTCTCCCACGCCTTGGTGGCGCGTTCGATCATCTGCTGTTCCGCACTTGTCCATGACATCGACCTGCCACTGAACCAGTCAGAATTTGTGCCAGCCGTAGTTGCATAGGAAATCGTGACCTTGCCGCCATCGAAATCATCCCAAGCCCCGCCCCAGACGAGAGAGTCTATCCATGGATTTGCACCGTTGGTCGGAGTGTCGTCTATAGTAATCTCAAATGCCGTTCCCATAATGCCAACCCTAAGCTTGCCTACCCTCTAACGGATCATCTTTTGCGGGAGAAACTTGACGGAAACAAGGCGTTTTCCGATGTATGATCGGTTTTACCGCCGAACCTGACGCGTGCCGCACCGTCACCGGCGCAAGAAAAAGCCGCAGACCGATAGGGTCTGCGGCGATGTCGGGCCGGTTGCAAGCCGGGGGGGGTCAGACCACCCGTTCGACCATCATCTTCTTGATCTCGGCAATCGCCTTGGCCGGATTCAGCCCCTTCGGGCAGGTCTTGGCGCAGTTCATGATCGTGTGGCAGCGATAAAGCTTGAACGGGTCTTCCAGATCGTCCAGCCGCTCGCCCGTCGCCTCATCCCGGCTGTCGATGATCCAGCGATAGGCATGCAGCAGTGCTGCCGGGCCAAGGTAACGGTCGCCGTTCCACCAATAGCTCGGGCAGGAGGTGGAGCAGGAGGCGCACATCACGCATTCATAAAGCCCGTCGAGTTTCTTGCGGTCATCGATCGATTGACGCCACTCCTTGGCCGGGCGGTTGGTCTTGGTCTCCAGCCACGGCATGATGCTGGCGTGCTGGGCGTAGAAATGCGTGAGATCGGGGATCAGGTCCTTCACCACCGGCATATGCGGCAGCGGATAGATCTTCACATCGCCCTTCACCTCATCAAGGCCATAGATACAGGCGAGTGTGTTGATCCCGTCGATATTCATCGCGCAGGACCCACAGATGCCCTCGCGGCAGGAGCGGCGGAAGGTCAGGGTCGGGTCGATCTCATTCTTGATCTTGATCAGCGCGTCGAGGATCATCGGCCCGCAAGTGTCCATGTCGAGGAAATAGGTATCGACGCGCGGGTTCTCACCGGTATCTGGGTCCCAGCGATAGATCTGGAACTTGCGGATATTCGAACCCGACGGTTTCGGCCAGGTCTTGCCGGTGCGGATTTTCGAATTCTTGGGAAGCGTGAACTGGACCATGTCTTATCCCTTCCAATCGGGGCGGTCATAGAGTGGCCGGCGCGGCGGCTGACCCGATTTCTTGTAGACGCAGGAATTGTAGAGCGCTGCGGGGTCCTTGCCCTGAAGCCATTCGGAGGACACCGTCAGCCGTACCTTGCTGGCGGGCCCGCCCGATCCGGCACCCACGGCGACCATTCCGCGCGGCCCTGCGGCAAGGCGGGCGCGCTCATAGCACGCCTCTTCCGCCCGCTCGACCGACATAGGACCGCAGGCCGCAAGCAGAACAGCCGCTGCAAGAGCGCTGAGTGGAACGATATTGGCGGCGAGAACCGTCACCCGGCCACCTCTTCCGTCACCGGCAAGGCGTCGAGGCAGGCAACCGCCTCGGGCCGCGCCGCGTAAGTACGGATCTTTTCACGGTTCGCCGCCGAGACAGCCTTGTAGTTGTCAGCGGTACCAAGCTGCACCGTTTCGACAATGCTCATCGCCTTCTGCACGCATTTGCCCGCTGCTTCAGCGTCGATACCGGGGCGGTCCTCTGCCATCACCTTGGCGATGGCGGCGCGCGCTTCATTCTTGCTGGCATCGGCGACGATGACACCGGCACAGCCGGGCAAGGAGGTGACGAAAGCGAGGGCAGTCAGCAGACGAAAGGTCATCATTCAGTCCTCAATGAGGCGCGGATGGTGGAGCCGTCCTGGAGGAACAGCATCGCGCGATCTTGCTGTTCCCGGCTTAGTGTCGGCCAAAGCTCTGTGTCGCCGGGCAGCAGCGGATACTGAACAGGCAAAGGCAATTTGCCCTTCGGCGTCTTCGGTACTTTTACGGGCGTCGCCGACGGCGCGGCATACGACATACCCGTGCCGCCTTCGAGATAGGCACCGTGATAGCCCGCCCCACCGGAAAGGGCTGCCGCCCCGCGCTGACGGTCGGTGTATCGGGGCTTGGCTGGCACAGTCGCCGTCGGCGGCGTGCCATAGGTATAGGTTCGCAC
>NZ_JBARVQ010000743.1:0-7218 GCF_049646345.1 Albidovulum sp.
GGGACGTAGCGGCGGTAGGAATTCACGTAAGGCGCCATCAGGGCAACGACGGCGGGCAGATAGCGCTGCATGCCTGAGATGAAGTACATGAATTCCGGCGTCTCCTCGCCGTTCTTGTCGGCAAAGATGTTGTTGCCGGTCTTGATGTCCACCACAGACTGATGGATGTGCATCGCGCTGCCTGGTTCACCTTCGATGGGCTTGGCCATGAAGGTGGCAAAGCTGTCCTGCCGAAGTGCGGCCTCGCGGATCAGCCGCTTGAAGTAGAAGACCTCATCGGCCAGTACCACCGGATCGCCATGCGACAGGTTCAGTTCCACCTGACCGGCGCCGCCTTCCTGCACGATGCCGTCAATCTCCAGCCCCTGCGCCTCGGCAAAGTCGTAGATGTCGTCGATCACCTTGCCGTATTCGTCAATCGCCGACATTGAATAGGCCTGATTGGCCATCACCCGGCGGCCCGAGCGGCCGACGGGTGGAATAACCGGCTGGTTGGGGTCGATATTGCGGGCAACGATGTAGAATTCCATCTCGGGCGCCACGATGGGCCGCCAGCCCTGATCGGAATACAGCTTGACCACGCGCTTCAGCACATTTCGGGGGGCCAGCGGGACCGGTTCGCCCTTCTGGTCGAGAACGTCGTGGATGACCTGCAAGGTCCAGTCCGCGGTCCACGGCACTGCTGTCGCAGTCGAGAAATCCGGCACCAGCACCATGTCGGGTTCAGTAAACTCGCTTTCATCGGGCATATCGGCATAGTCGCCGGTGATCGTCTGGGCGAAGATCGAGTTGGGCAGATGGAAGTATTTCTGCTTGCCGAATTTAGAGGCGGGCATCGCCTTGCCCTTGGCCACGCCGGTGAGGTCCGAGACGAGGCATTCGACCTCATCCAGACGTCGTCCGGCGATATATTCCTGGGCTGCTGCGGGCAGTTTCTGGGTCCAGTCGGACATGGGTCACACTGCTTTCAGTTTCGGTTTTGCTTGAAGAAATCCGCGATCCGGTCGGCAATCGCGGTCGAGGAATTGGTGGGGGCGAAGCGGGCGCGGGCGGCCTCCATGATCTCACCGGGGACAAGGCCCTTGCCACGCGTCGTCATCAGCCCGTCGATGAAATCGTTGCCATATTCGGGATGGGCCTGAACCGTATAGGCGCGGTCATCGTAAAGCAGTGCTGCATATTCGCAGAACGCATTGGTGCCGACGGTCTCGGCTGCGGCCGGTTTCTCAACAACCTGATCCTGATGCCAAGCATTCAGGGTCACCGCCTCGCCGCCAAACTGGTAGTCCTGCGGCCCGACAGCCCAGCCGCCCTTGAATTTCTCGACCTTGCCGCCCAAAGCCTGCGCAATGATCTGGTGGCCAAAACAGATGCCGACCGTCGGCACCTTCTCGGCATAGGCCTTGCGGATGAAATCCTCCAGGGGCTTGATGAAGGGGTGATCCTCATAGGCACCGTGGCGCGATCCGGTGATCAGCCAGCCGTCGCAAGCATGCACGCTTTCGGGGAATTCCATTCCCTCGACATGATAGGACGTAAAATCCAGCCCGTGCCCGGCCAGAAGCCGGATGAACATGTCCGGATAGTCGCCCATCTTGTCGCGCAGGACGTCGGGGGCCTGGCCGGTCTGAAGAATGCCGATACGCATGTCTGGTCTCTTGGTTCCGCGTTGTTGGTGAGGGTGCGCCGGGCCGCGCGGCTTTGCAAGCGGCCCATTGGGGTCAGACGGTGTCGAGATAGATCTCAGTCTTTTCCTCGGGCGACAGCTCCGCCATGTAGTGCACTTCCTGACGCTTGGTCATAACGAAATTGCGGATTAGTTCCTTGGGGAAGATCCGGGCGACCATCTCGCTCTGCTCGAACGCGTCGATGGCCTCTTCCCATGTCTCGCAAAGGAGCGGCAGGCCCTCGATCGCATAGGCGTTGCCGGTGATGGGCTTTGGCGGTTCCATCTTGTCCTCGATCCCGATCAACGCCGCGCCAAGGATACCCGCAAGCATGAGGTAAGGGTTCACATCGCCCCCTGCGACGCGGTGCTCAATCCGCCGTGCCGCCGGATTGCCCGAAGGGATACGGATCGCAGAAGTGCGATTTTCATAGGCCCAGCAGATGCCGTTCGGCGCATGCGATTCCGGGATCAGCCGGTCGTAGCTGTTGGCGTGCGGTGCGAAAAGCAGCGTGCAGTCACGCATCGCAGAAAGGCAGCCCGCAACCGCATGGCGCAGCATGTCCGACCCTTCCGGCCCGTCATTGGAAAAGACATTCTCGCCATCCTTGTCGATGACCGAGAAATGGGTGTGGAGCCCGTTGCCCGAATATTCCGGATAAGGCTTGGCCATGAAGCTTGCGGCAAAGCCGTGATGGCGGGCCATGCCCTTCAGCAGCATCTTGAAGAGCCAGGCATCGTCGGCGGCGCGCAGGGCGTCGTCGCAATGCATCAGGTTGATCTCGAACTGCCCCAGCCCCGATTCCGAGATCGCGGTGTCGGCCGGAATGTCCATCTCTTCACAGGCATCGTAGAGGTCGGTGAAGAACGTGTCGAAACTGTCGAGGGCGCGGATCGACATGATCTCGGCTGCCTTGCGGCGCTTGCCCGAACGGGGCGAGAGCGGCACCTGCAGGTTCTTGCCCGAATCGTCGATCAGGAAAAACTCCAGCTCCATCGCGCAAACGGGTGTCAGCCCGTGTTTCTTATAACGCGCGACGATGCTGGACAGGGCATGGCGGGGATCGCCCTCATAGGGTTTGCCGTTCTCGCGGTACATCCAGATCGGCAGCAGGGCCGAGGGGCTTTCAAGCCAGGGCATCGGCATGAAGCCGCGTTCTGTGGGCTTCAGGATGCCGTCCTTGTCGCCGCTTTCGAAAACAAGCGGGCTGTCGTCGATATCCTCGCCCCAGATATCAAGGTTAAGGACCGACATCGGAAAGCGGGTGCCGTTTTCCACGACCGCATCGGCAAAGCGGACCGGCACGCGCTTGCCGCGCGGCTGGCCGTTGAGGTCGGCGGCGGCGACACGGATCGTGCGCACCTCGGGGTGTTTTCTGAGCCAGTTCTTCATCGTCTCACCTGAACGGGTCCGAGCCTGAGTTCCGAAACCGCCTTGGTTGGGACGCATCAGTCCGCCCGGCAGCATCGGCCCATGCCCTTGGGCCTTAGCTGTTTATGATCAAATTGCGGACAGAGGGCCTGCGGCACCACCAAGTGACAGAAAACAGGACCGTCACTTGCGTTCATAATTTGATCAAATAAGTGATACTACCGGATCAGCTGTGGACGCAAGCGAATTCTGCTGCGGGTCTCTTGCGGCAGGTGACGGTTCAGCCGGGCATTGATCCGGCCAAAGAGGAAGATGACCGTGAGTGTCAGAAGAATGAAGTAGAAGGCCAGGATCGGGTAGGGAATGAAAGGGTTGAACGTCTTGTCCGCGAAGTAACTCGCGTAATAGAGCGCGTCACCCTTCTGCCGGATCGTCGGAAAGCCGGAAAAGAAGACCAGCGTCGTGGCGTGGAACAGGAAAATCGCCTCGTTCGTATAGGCGGGCCAGCCAAGCCGCAGCATCGTCGGCCAGATCACCCGGCGAAAGCGGCTCCAGCCAGACATGCCATAGGCATCGGCGGCCTCAATATCGCCCTTGGGGATGGATTGCAGCGCACCGTAAAAGATCTCGGCCGAATAGGCGGCGGTGTTGAGGAAGAGAACAAGCAGCGCACCAAGGGCCGCCGCCGTCAGCGGCGCCATCACGGGATAGGTGGATTTGAGGCTGAGAAACAGGAAATAGGCAAAGAAGAACTGGATGAACAAGGGCGAGCCACGGAAGACGAAGACGAACCATTCGGCGGGCTTGCGCAGCCAGGGATTGCGCGCCGCCTTGCCCATCGCCACAGCGGTCGCCAGCACGAAGCCAGACAATAGCGCCAGCGTGCCGAAATAGATGTTCCAGATCATGCCCGAGCCAATCAGCGTGAACTGCTGGCAGAGCGTGAAATCAGAGCGCGGCAGCAGCCGTTCGCCATGGCCTAGGCTGCGGAGGCCGTAATCCGCGATGGTTTCCCAGCAACTCATGCCGCCGCCTTTCGCTGTGCTTCGCCCGCCATGGTCGCCTGCCCCTTGGTCAGACGGGCCATGATCTTGTCGAGAACGATTTCAGATACGCGGGTAAAGCAAAGATAAAAGACAAGAAGCGCTGCGAAATACCACATGCGCCAGTCAGGATGCGGGTAATCGGTGAATTGCGCGGTCTTGGACCCGCCCAGCTCGCGCGCCCAATATACGATATCCTCAACCCCCAGCAGGAACAGCAAGGGCGTCGCCTTGATCAGCACCATCCAGAGGTTCGAGAGACCCGGCAGCGCGAAAACCCACATCTGCGGCACGAGGATGCGCCAGAAACTTTGCCGCTGGCTCATCCCGTAGGCTTCGGCCGTTTCGATCTGCGCACGCGGAACGGCCTGCATCGCACCGTAAAGCACGTTGGCGGCGAAAGCGCCGAAGACGATGGCAAAGGTCAGGACGGCAAGGAGAAACCCATAGGTTTCATGCACCCATTGCGCGGCGGTCCCCAATGGCAGCTTTGCCTCGGCGCAGACCCGGAAATCATTGCCCTGCCAGATCTCCTGATCCCAGTCCGGGCATTTGATCTGGTGGCGGACCCATTCGAACGCCTGATCGAGCGCGATCACGAAAAACAGGAAAAAGGCGATATCCGGCACGCCCCGCACGACCGAGATATAAATCTTGCCGAACCATCTGAGCGGCAGGAACCGGCTGCGGGCCGCACTTGCGCCGCCAAAGCCAAACAGCAGCGCCGTCGGCGCCGTGATCGCCAAAAGCAGCAGCACCGTTCCGACGGACCAATAGATCGACATGTGCTTGCCTGTGGTCAGGTAGCAACTGAGCCAGCTCAGGCCCTCAAGTGTTCCGGGATCGGTGCAATAGCTGAACATGGGTTAAATCGGGCGGGGCCATCAGGGCCCCGCCCTTCATCCTCAGAAGAGTGCGATTTCTTCGCCGAACCACTTCTTGAGCAGTTCGTTGAGCGAGCCATCATCCTTCATCGACTGGATCGCCGCGTCGAACTTGCCTTTCAGCTCGGCATCCGATTCCCGCACGCCCATGCCGATGCCGCCGCCAAGCGGCACGTCGTCGCCGACGATGACCAGCTCGCCACCGGATTCGTTGACGATCGGCAGGAGGAAGTCCTTGTCGGCCAGAACCGCATCCGCCTCACCGTTGCGGACTGCAGCGATGGTTTCATCCGGCGTCGGGAATTCCAGCAGCGTGGCACCGGTTTCAGCGACATGACCCGCCTGAATGGTCGCGGTCTGTGCGGCGATCACGCCCGACAGGTCCACATCGGCCGAGGCGGCGACATAGATCGAGGCGGTCGGCGGATAGTAGTTCTGGGTGAAGTCGATAACCTCATCCCGTTCCGCCGTGATCGACATACCGGCGATGATCGTGTCGTAGTTGCCCGAAACGAGGTTCGGGATGATGCTGTCCCACTCATTCGTCACCCATTCGCAGGTCAGTTCGGCGCGGGCGCAAAGCTCATCGCCCAATTCACGCTCGAATCCGTCCACCTCACCGGCATCGTTGATGAAGTTGTACGGAGGGTACGCGCCCTCGGTCCCCATGCGCACGGTTTGGGCCGAGGCGAGCCCGGCGGTCAGGGCCAGTGCGGCGGCGGAAAGGATCAACTTGTTCATGTGGTTACTCCCAGTTTCTTATTGAGCTGCTTTGGTGGTCAGGCCGCAATGGTCGCGCTCAGGAACCCTTGCAGGCGTTCGGTTTTCGGGCTGCCGAAAAGTTCGGCCGGGGGGCCTTCCTCTTCGATCTTGCCCTGATGCAGAAAGACGACGTGATCCGAGACGTCGGCGGCAAGCCGCATGTCATGGGTCACGATGATCATGGTCCGGTGTTCTTCGGCCAGAGCCTTGATCACCTTGACGACCTCCTGCTGCAATTCGGGATCGAGGGCCGAGGTCGGCTCATCGAACAGAAGCGCTGTCGGCTCCATGCAAAGTGCGCGGGCGATCGCGGCGCGCTGCTGCTGGCCACCGGACAACTGCGCCGGATAGACATCGCATTTGTCGCCGATCCCGACCTTGTCGAGATATTTGCGTGCAGCCGCCTCAACCTCGGCCCGGTCTCGTTTCAGGACCGTCAGCGGCGCTTCCATGACGTTCTGCAGGATCGTCATATGGGCCCAGAGATTGAACTGCTGGAAGACCATCGACAGGTTGGTGCGAATGCGGATCATCTGTTCGCGGTCGGCCGGATGACGACCCGGCCCCTCGCCCTTCCAGGTCACCTTCTCACCCTTGAAGATGACATCGCCCTGCTGGCTGTCTTCCAGCAGGTTGCAGCAACGCAGGATGGTCGACTTGCCCGAACCAGACGACCCGATGAGCGAGATCACCTCACCACGACGCGCGGCGAGCGAAACGCCCTTGATCACTTCGAGCTGGCCGTAAGCCTTGTGCAGGTCCCGGATTTCGATGACCGGTGTTTCTTCTGATGTCACGTTCAGTACTCCCCGGCGCAGAGTAGGGCGGATAATTTGCCGCTTTACAATGCGCTTTTTGATCGTTCTTGCGGGGAAAAACCGGCTTTCTGACTAGTTCACCGGCACATCTTGCGACGGTGGCGGTGGGGTTGGCACGGAAATATAGGCACTTGCCGGGATCGTTGTGAGACCGGTGAGCCCAAGACTGGCGCGGTCGGCAGCAGAAAGTGACGTGACGGCACTTGTCACCGCGCGGGCAATCGGGGCCGGGTCGCGGTGTTTTGCGGTGATCAGCGGCAGTCCGGGAGTGGGCGCTGTATGGGCGATGACGCGCAGTTTCGCCGCAAGCTCGGGCATATGCGCCACGATCAGCCGCCAGGTGACGGCATCGATGGCGGCGATGTCGGCGCGGCCTGCGGCGACGGCCTGGGCGCTGTCGCGGTGGGCACCGGTATGGCGGGTGTGTTTGAACATGAGGGGTGCCACATGGTTTTGCGGCGCGGCCCAGCCCGACTGGCTGTCCTGACCGTTGAAAGCCAGCGTCCGGTCGATGAAATCCATCACCTCCCCCGGCTCATCCGCGCGGGTGATGAGTTCGGAGTAATAGTAGCCCGCAGGCGCATCCGGCAGGGCATAATCGAGTGTTCCGACCAGCGTCACATGGCCATGAAGGCGGGTGCGGTAAGGCATGCCGCAGGTCTGGCCCAGCAGA
>NZ_JBARVQ010000744.1:0-3002 GCF_049646345.1 Albidovulum sp.
CAATGCGCGGCGGTGCCGTTGTCGCGCGTCAGCAGGCGCTGCTTGAGGATATCGAACCAGAACAGCTGCTGCCGTTCCGGGTGCCACAATGGTCCTTCGCCCAAGTCGCAGGGCCGGTCATCATAAATCGTGGCTTGCGGGTCCATTGTGCAAGACCTCGCCTGAAACAGCGGGTTCGGTCAAGGCCCGGACTGACACTCGACTATGGCGGTGGCCATGGCACGCAGCATGGTTTCATAGAGCATGGGTCCCGGTGCGGTGTCACGGCCTTCGGGGTCAAGCGGGGCACCGATGCGGGTGTTGGTGCCATCGGCCAGCGCGTGGACCGGTGCGGGGTCGCGGGCCGCTTCGGGGAAGATGCAGAGGCCATCGCCCGCGTCAAGCAAGGCGCGGACTTCGGACAGATGCGCGGCGCCGGGATCGCTGGCATCGCCCTCTGCAAGGCTGGCCGCAATGGTCAGCCCGAAATGATCGGCGAAATAACCATAAGCGTCGTGGGCGACGACGATCGGCTGCGCGCCTGCATCCTTCAACGCAACGCTGATGGTTTCATTCAGCGTCTGGATGCGCGCCTGCGCGAGTGACGCATTGGCCCGGTAGGTAACGGCATTGCCGGGGTCCCGCTCGACAAGGGCGTCCGAGATCAGCCCGATCCAGAGTGCGGCATTGTCAGGGTCGAGCCAGGCATGCGGGTCGAGGCCGGTGTGATCATGCGCATCTTCATCGGCGCCGTGGTGCTCATGCGCGTGGCCGTCGTGATCGCTGTCATGATCGTCATCATCGTCCGCTTCGTGCAGGGCCGATTGTGCATAGGTCCGGATCGCCGTGCCCGGTTGATGCAACAGGTCCAGCGACAGCGCTTCGCCGCTGCCGCCCATGCTGCGCGCCAGCCAGGGCGACATTTCCGCCCCCGTCCAGATGATCAGACCAGCGCCGTTCAGGGCGCGTATCTGCGACGGGCGCAACTGGAAGTCATGCGCATCCGCGGATTGATCCTGCAAGAGTTGCGGCGTTCCAAGATCGCCCATCACCTGAGAGACGAGGGAATGGATGACGGGGATGTCCGTGACCACCTCGGGAACCTCCGCCGAGGCGGCATGGCCAGCAATGGCGACAAGGGTGGCGGAGAGGAAAAGGCGAGTCATGCCGGGGTCCTATATGTATGTTTGCGGGATTGCCAGTCTTGCAGAGATATTTTATGTTATACCATAACAGTCAAGATGTCAGGGAGGCATGCGATGAATCGCCGCGACGATCCGGCGCCAGTGCTGGCATTCGAGGATCATGATCATACCCATTGCACCGGTGACATTCTTACCCGGGCCGAAAAGATCAGCGCCGAACGCGGTGCGCGGCTGACGCCGGTCCGGCGCCGCACGCTTGAGATCCTGCTCGAATCCCATCGTGCGATGGGTGCCTATGAGGTGCTGGAGCGCCTGGCCGGGGACGGGTTCGGCAATCAGCCGCCGGTTGCCTATCGCGCGTTGGAATTTCTGGTTGAACAGGGCCTTGTGCACCGCATCCGCCGTCTGAACGCCTTTGCCGCCTGTATGACGCCGGGCGAGGCGCATAGCCCGGCCTTCTTCATCTGCAAGTCGTGCGACACGGTGGCCGAAGCGCCGGCAGGCGCGGTACGCAATGCGATGGAACGCGCGGCCGCCGAGATCGGCTTTGTCGTCGAGCGCATGAACATCGAAGCTCTGGGCCTCTGCCCCGCCTGTTCGGGGGACGCATCGTGACACTGATCGAAGCGCGGGGGCTGAGCGTTCGCCATGGCGTGAACGTGGTATTGGCCAAGGTCGATTTCACCATTTCCGCGGGCGAGATCGTGACGATTGTCGGGCCGAACGGGTCGGGCAAGTCGACGCTGATCCGCGCCCTGATCGGGCTTGAGCCCGCCTATGAGGGCAGTGTGATCCGAGCACCGGGCCTTGGCATCGGCTATGTGCCGCAGAAGCTGCATATCGACGCGGCCCTTCCCCTGACTGTCGGCCGCTTTCTGTCGCTGCCACGCCGGGTCAGCCCCGGGGATGCGGCGGCCGTGCTGGAGCGGACCGGGGTTCCGGGCATCGCCGACCGGCAGATTGCCGGACTGTCCGGCGGACAGTTGCAGCGGGTCCTGCTGGCCCGCGCGCTGCTGGCGCGGCCAGAAATCCTGATCCTCGATGAGCCGACGCAGGGCCTCGACCAGCCGGGCATCGCGGCCTTCTACCGGCTGGTGGAAGAGGTCCGCCGTGAGATCGGCGTTGCGGTCTTGATGGTCAGCCATGACCTGCATGTGGTGATGAGCGCGTCCGACCGGGTGATCTGCCTCAACGGCCATGTCTGCTGCGAGGGCGCGCCGCATATCGTCTCGGCCGCGCCGGAATACCGTGCACTGTTCGGGCTGGGCACCGGGGGGGCGCTGGCGCTTTACCGGCATGTGCATGACCATGATCACGACCATGGCGACTGTGACGGCCATCACGGCCACGACCACACGCGTGAGAGCGAAGATGCCTGACGATTTTATCCTGCGTGCCGCTTTGGCGGGGATCGGTCTGATGCTGGCCGCTGGTCCCCTCGGTGCTTTCGTGATCTGGCGGCGCATGGCCTATATGGGCGATGCGACCGCCCATGCCGCGATCCTTGGCGTGGCACTGGCGCTGGCGACCTCTCTGCCCGTCGCGGCGGGAACCGCGATCGTGGCTTTGGCCATGGCTTTGGCCGTCACGGGCCTCAGCGGCAAGGGAAGGGCGGCAGATACTGCGCTCGGCGTGCTTGCGCATTCGGCGCTGGCTTTGGGGCTGGTGGCGGTGTCCTTCATGCCCTCGGTACGGGTTGACCTTTCGTCCTATCTATTCGGCGATGTGCTGACCGTCGGGCGCGCGGATCTGATCTGGATCTGGGGGGGCTCGGCCGCAGTTCTGGCGCTGTTGGCCTGGCGGTGGAACGCGCTTTTGACGGCGACGGTGAATGAGGAAATGGCCCAGGCCGCCGGGATGGACCCGCGACGCGAAAAG
>NZ_JBARVQ010000745.1:0-1747 GCF_049646345.1 Albidovulum sp.
GTCTTCAGCTTGTCGAAAACAGCCGACAGCCCCTCCCCCTTGGCAAGGGCGGCCAGAGCTTCGGATATGCGGGTCCAGATCGACATGTGCCGACCATAACGGCCGAAAACGGGATTGTCAGCGCGTCACTTCAGCCGTTTGCACACCGTTCATGTGAGATTTTTCATCATAAGCACCAGATCGAGCCAGCGCCCGAACTTGCGCCCGACTTCGGGAATCGTGGCGATGGTTTGAAACCCCATCTTTCCGTGAAACGCGACACCTTCCGCATTCTCGCCCGAGACACCGGCAAAGAGCGTATGCGCCCCGCCCGCCCGCGCGTGATCCTCAATGGCCGTCATCAGCGCCCGTCCGGCACCTTTGCCACGGGCCTTGGGCGCGAGGATAATCGTGTGTTCCATCGCATGAAGGTAGCCATTGCCGCCCCGGAACTGGGAATAGCTTGCAAAGCCCAGAAGTCCACCGTCTTCGGCCACGATGAACTCGCGCCCCGCCGCACGCCGTTCGGCGATCATCGCGGCAAGGGTATCAGGCGTCCTCTCCTCGCTTGAGAAGGTGACGGTCGTGTCGCGGATGATCGGGTTCCAGATGGCAAGGACCGCATCGCTGTCCTGCGCCGCAAAGGGCCGGACGATCATGCCAGCACCCGGTCGCCATGGGGCGTGCGGATCGTCGCGCGCAGGGATTTTTCACCCGCAGCGATCACGATGCGCGGGTCGGTGACGGGCAGCGCGGAGGCAAGGGCACCCGGTTCCGGACAGGTGATTTCCAGCCGGATCAACCGACAGCCCCGGTCAGGCAGCCGTGCGGCCGGACGGGCCGTGCCCTGCCATTCGATCAGCGCGGGGAAGGCGTCGCCGAAGGGCAGACAACCGTCTGCCGGTACCCCAAAGCGCCAGCGGAAATCGCCGCGCGCAAGGTCGGTCGCGCGTCCCGCCCCCGCCGGAGCGGCGGCAAGCGCCGCGTCAAGGTCATCCACCCGGGCAATCCAGTTTGTCAGCCTGGGTGGCCCGGCGAACCGGTCGAGCGCGAACCAGCGCGGATGGGGCGGCTTCGGTGCATCGGGATCAATGGCGATGACTTCCAGATATTCCTCCGGCCCAAGGCTCAGAAGCCGGTTATGCGTGCCCATATGCGGGTGTTTGCCACCGTGCTCCAGCGGCACACCCAAAGCTGCCTCGACATGTGCAGTGCCCGCTTCAAGCGTCCCGGCTGAGACCGCGAGATGATCGAATGCCGCCATGAGCCCCCTCCTGAACGCGTTCGATGCATCCTAGATGCACCACCCGCCCCCGCAAGTGTCGAAATCGGCACAGTAAAACTTGAAACCTGCGCCCCGATCCCCAATTGGAACCCAAAGATAATCAAAACAATCGGGATTAATGAATGACCCTTGTCCGCGCCCTTGACCGCTTCTTTCGTCACGACGCC
Organism: Albidovulum sp.; assembly: GCF_049646345.1. Taxonomy (GTDB): domain Bacteria; phylum Pseudomonadota; class Alphaproteobacteria; order Rhodobacterales; family Rhodobacteraceae; genus Albidovulum. Next base: position 1,432 of record NZ_JBARVQ010000745.1, read on the forward strand.
GCCGGGGGCGTCCTGCTCATGGCCTCCGCGCTTCTCGCGCTTATCGTTGCGAACTCCTCTCTCTCGGGCGGGTATCACGACCTGCTCTTGAAGAAATTCTCGGTGCTGCTGGACGGCGAAGGGCTGTCAAAACCGTTGATCCTGTGGATCAATGACGGGTTGATGGCGGTTTTCTTCTTCCTGATCGGGCTGGAACTGAAGCGCGAGATGGTGGAGGGTAAACTCAAGAACCCTGCCGATGTGATGCTGCCGGGTATGGCGGCGGTCGGCGGTATGATGATACCGGCACTGGTATTTCTGGCGCTCAACTTCTCTG
>NZ_JBARVQ010000746.1:0-2263 GCF_049646345.1 Albidovulum sp.
GTCGCGCACTGGGTGGGGGCTGTTAAACGCGACGCCGAGGGAAGCTATAAGCAGCTACGATTCCATTTTCGTCCTACATTCTGTCCGCCGTATGGACCGATTAAGGCGATTTGGCGGCAGGTTGGCAGGATGCGTGTGCCTCCGTATTGAGATTGATCACGAAAGACAGATGATTTTTGCCCTCTCGTCTTGAATACTCGAGTTCATTGGCAAGATCTCGAATCAGAAACCAACCAAATCCGCCTTCCGGCAGCGGATCCTGTTCAATCGCGTATTCTGCCAGTTGCCCACAGGGCAGGTCGCCGTCAGGCATCGGCCCCCCATTGTCCAAGACAACGATATTCAGCTTGTTGGGTGAGCGGATTATAGTCACCTGCGCGGGCTCTTCGGCGTGGGCATGTTCAACGATATTGTTAAGAACCTCGGCCAATACTATTTCAACCCGGTCGACATCCTTCTTGCCGATCCCGACACGCTCGAGTTTTGCCCGAACACGCTTCAACGCCAGCCGGGCATCCATGAAGGTGCAAGCTAGAGTGAATTGCAAAAACGGGCTTTGCACCGAAACGGGCTGCGGTCGGTTCGTCATCCCGCCTCCTCCGCGTTCAGCTTGTGAGGTTCTGAATCCCCGGTGCCTCGCTCGCGTTCGGATGGATCGTAAAGACCGAGTCCATTCTCGTCAGGCGAAAGACCTTCTCTACCGCCGGCGATAGTGCCGCAAGTTCCAGCGTTCTCTCTTTTCCCAAGAGCTTCATGACGGCGACGATCGCGCCAAGGCCGCTGCTATCCACAAAGTCCACACCGGCCAGGTCCAGCACGATGCGGCTTGCGCCACCGTCGGCCAGATCCCTAATCCCGTCCTTGAAGGCGATTGCCGCTGCAGCATCAATCCGGCTTTCCAGGACCGTTATCAATGTGGCATCAGGAAAACGTTGTGCTGTAAGCTGCATCGAGACCCCATTTGGTTGCTGTGCGCAAAGCTTAGGTCGCAAAAGTTACCAACCGGTTTTGCCGAAGCTTGGAAATCTGAGGAGTGGTTTTAATGAAGGAAGTATTTGTCGCCGGCGCCGCCCGCACGCCGATGGGCGGCTTTCAAGGAGTATTCGCTTCCACAGATGCTCCCACGCTTGGCGGCGTCGCCATTCGTGCCGCCCTAGATGACGCAAGGCTCGATGCATCTGGCGTTGATGAACTAATCATGGGCTGCGTGCTGCCTGCGGGACAAGGCCAAGCTCCGGCGCGGCAAGCCGGATTCGCCGCTGGGCTGGGCAAGGATGTTCCCGCCACCACGCTGAACAAGATGTGTGGATCCGGTATGAAGGCGGCGATGATTGCTTTCGACCAGATTGCGCTGGGCGCGGCCGAAAACGTTGTCGCGGGCGGCATGGAGAGCATGACCAATGCTCCCTATCTCTTGCCCAAGATGCGCGGCGGCGCCCGTATCGGCCACGGCCAAGTGATCGACAGCATGTTCCTCGACGGGCTTGAAGACGCCTATGACAGGGGTCGCCTGATGGGCACCTTCGCCGAGGACTGCGCACAAACTTTCCAGTTCACCCGCGAGGCGCAGGACGCCTATGCGATTGAATCCTTACGAAACGCGCTGGGCGCTCAGGCCTCAGGCGCTTTCCTGCGCGAAATCGCTGCGGTGACGATCAGCGGCCGTGGCGGCGAAACGGTGATCACCGAGGACGAACAGCCCGCCAAGGCGCGGCCCGAGAAGATTCCGCAACTCAAACCGGCCTTCCGCAAGGACGGGACTGTTACGCCCGCCAATTCATCCTCCATCTCCGACGGTGCGGCGGCGCTGGTGCTGACTTCCAACCCACAGGCCCCAAACATCCGCGCCCGCATCCTGGGGCATTCCAGCCATGCGCAGGAACCGGGACTTTTCACCACCGCCCCGGTACCTGCCGCCCAAAAACTGCTTACGAAAATCGGCTGGTCAAAAACGGACGTGGACCTCTGGGAGGTGAACGAGGCTTTCGCCGTCGTGCCCATGGCCTTCATGCACGAACTGGGCCTGCCGCGTGATCGGGTGAACGTCAATGGCGGTGCCTGCGCGCTCGGCCATCCGATCGGCGCTTCGGGCGCACGGATCATCGTGACGCTGCTCAACGCGCTGGAAACTCGCGGGCTCAAACGCGGCATAGCGGCCATCTGCATCGGCGGTGGCGAAGGGACCGCCATCGCCATCGAACGTCTTTAATCTTCTCCTGTTTGTAAATATCCCGGGGTGCGGGGCTGGCCCCGCCATGATATC
>NZ_JBARVQ010000747.1:0-11784 GCF_049646345.1 Albidovulum sp.
GGAGAGACTGATCTGCGGAGCCACGAATTTTCTTCGAAAATTCGACGATTTTTCGGAGAAAAATCGGCCTCCCGATCCGCCTTTGATCAGATACTGGCAAGCACCGATCGGGCTGCCCTCAGCCCCGGCGCTTCGTCACCGCGACCGAGCCGATCCATTGTGACCTCCATTGCCGTCAACTGCGCTTCGCGGCCCGCCTCTCCTGAAAGGAGCCGGGTCAGAGCCGTCGCAATCGGACCGGATTGACAGGCAGGGCCCAGGAATTCCGGAACCACGCGCGTCTCGGACACGATATTGACCAGCGTCACTGTGTCGATCAGGGCGGCGCGCTTCATCATCCACCAGGTCAGGCGGTTGAAGTCATGGGCGATGACCATCGGCACCCGGTTCGCCGCGAGTTCCAGACTGACCGTACCCGAGGCGGCAAGCGCCAGATCGGCGGCAGCGAAGGCCGCGCGTTTCTCGGCAGCATCCTCGACAACCAGAGGTGCCACCTTCCAGCGGGAGGCAAGATCACGCACCAGCGGCCCGACCCCACGCACCGTCGGGATGACAACGCGCAGAGAGGGCTCCCGATCTCTGAGACGGGCAATCGCCTCTTCGAACCGCGGGGCGAGCCGCGTGACCTCCCCCTTGCGCGATCCGGGCAGGCAGAGGAGGAGCGGTTGATCGGGACCGATGGATTGCGCTTCACGAAAGGCTGCCGCCTCGGCCTCACCGGCGCGGGCCTCGGACACGACCGGATGACCGACAAAGTCGCAGGTCATGCCTGCCGCCTTCATATAGGGCGGTTCGAACGGAAAAAGTGCCAGCACATGGTCGATGACCTCGGCCATTTTCGCGGCGCGGCCCGGGCGCCAGGCCCAGACCGTGGGGGCGACATAGTGGATCGTCTTCTGATCCGGGCGCGCGGCCCGCACGAGCCGCGCCACGCGCAGGCAGAAATCCGGACTGTCGATGGTGATCAGCGCATCTGGCGCAAGCTCGGTCACCCGCGCCGCCGTCTCGGCAATCCGACGTTTCAGGTGGCGATATTTCGGCAGGATCTCCATGATCCCCATGACCGAAAGCTCTTCCATCGGAAAGAGGCTGGTCAGCCCCTCCGCCTCCATCTTCGGTCCACCGACGCCGCGAAACTCGATCCCCGGTGCCAGCACCTTCAGCCCCGCCATCAGCGCCGCGCCAAGGGCATCGCCCGAAGCCTCACCGGCGATGAGGAAGAGCTTCATGGCTCGCGCGCCCAGAGGAAGAGGCCTGCCTTTTCCGCCTCGGCGATCATCGCTGCACGGTCGAGCAGAATAACGCCCCCCGCCTCCCAGGCGATACCGGCAAGGCCTGCTTTCGCGGCCCTGGCGACGGTTTCCGGGCCGAGCGTCGGAAGGTCCATGCGCATATCCTGCCCGGGCTTCGGGGCCTTGTAGAACACCCCCCTGCCGCCCTTCGGATCGGGCCGGAGATGGGCCGCATGATCGGCCACGAAACCCAGCATCGCATCCGTTCCGGGCAGGCTTTCAATGGCAAGGCAAAGCCCCTGAGCCACGACTGCGCCCTGTCCGATATCCATCGGGCCGATGGCGGCGACGATTTCGGCCGCGCGCGTAGCATCACGGCGATCGGCATCGGAGACTTCCCCCGCAAGAACCCCGGCACCGGGAACAAGATCAGGGCTGATATCCTTCACACCCACGACCGAGAAATCCCATTCCTCGAAGATCGCCACAACCTCGCGCAGAAGTGTGTCATCACCCTGCTGGAAGGCCGCAAGAAGCCGCGGCACCAATGTGGCAGTCCGCGGATCAATCAGTTCCGGATCGATCCGGGGGCGGCGAAGAGAGCCCGCGAAGACGACGCGGGTCACGCCTTCCCCGGCAAGGTGGTCCAGAAACGGGGCCAGCCGTTCGATCCGAAACCGCAGGGGTGCCGCACCGGGGATATCGCAGGGAAAACCCTCCATCTCGGCGACGACAAACGATTGTCCGGCAAGGGACATCGAATGGGCGAGTTGACGGGGCAAAGCCCCCTGCCCTGCAATGAGTGCGGTGCCGGTCATCGCGGCGTCAGGAAGGACCGGTCGGTCGGACCCAGAATGAAATCGAGGATCTCCTGTACCAGGGCATTGTCGCTGCCCTCTTCCGCCCGCGCCCGCGCAGTTTCGCGAAAGGTGCCCTGCCCCAGCGCGCCCACCAGATCACGCAAAGCCGCGATATCGGCGCGCCCCGCGCCGCGGCGTTTCAGTCCGACCACATTCAGCCCGTCCAGGGTGCCGCGCGGTCCCTGAACCAGCCCGTGCGGGATCACATCGGCGGTGACCATCGTCACTGCACCAATCATCGCCCCGCGACCGATACGGACGAACTGATGCACGCCCGACAGGCCGCCGACGATGACCTCGTCCTCCAGCACGCAATGACCGGCAAGGGCGACGTTGTTGACAAGGATGACCCTGTTGCCGATCTGACAATCATGGGCGACGTGGCAGCCGGTCATGAACAGCCCGTCATCGCCGATCCGGGTCACACCGCCACCGCCACCGGTGCCGATATTCATTGTGACACCTTCACGGATGCGGTTGCGCTTACCGATGACAAGCTGGGTTTTTTCGCCCTTGAATTTCAGATCCTGCGGCACTTCTCCGAGCGTCGCGAAGGGAAAGATCACCGTCTCGTCGCCGATCTCGGTGTTGCCGGTGATCACCGCATGGCTCTTGATTTCAACGGCACGGCCCAGCGTGACGTCACCGCCCACGACGCAGAACGGGCCGATACGGCAGTCCGGCCCGATGACGGCCCCCGGCTCGATATGGGCCGAGGGGTGGATATCTGCGCTGTCGGCTATGGTCATCGGCTCAGTCCCGAAGATCCATCATCGCGGCGATATCAGCCTCGCAGGCCAGTTCGTCACCGACCATTGCCTTGCCGTGGAATTTCCAGATCTTGCCGCCGCCGCGCTTCACGGTCATGTGCAGCTCCAGCACATCGCCCGGCACCACCATGCGGCGGAACTTGCACCCATCAATCGACAGGAAATAGGTCAGAAGATCGCGCCCCACCACATCCATCGAGATGCCCACCAAAACCGCCGCCGCCTGCGCCATCGCCTCGACGATGGTCACACCCGGCATGATCGGCTTGGCCGGGAAATGGCCCTGGAAATGCGGTTCATTGAAAGTGACGTTCTTGATCCCGACGCACCCTTCATTCGGAACGATGTCGACGACCTTGTCGATCAGCAGAAACGGATACCGATGCGGAATGATCCGCTGGATCAGGTGGATATCGGCCTCGGTGATCGGTGCTGCGGTCATGCGTTCTTCTCCAGGGGGCATGTCGGTTTGGCCTTGCTAACAACTCGGCAAATGACTGGCAAGCCGCAGCGGTCAGTTGCCGCCGCCGCCCTCACCGTCCGGTTGTGACACAGGCTCTGGTTCACCGGAAACCGGCGCATCTGTTCCTGCCCCGAGCGCGGCGTCAATCTGGGACACAAGATCATCGGTAATGTCGATCGCGTCGGCCGCAAGGAAGATCGCGCGGGAATCCAGCACCGCCAGCGCCCCACGGCTGCGTACCACCTCTTCGATCACCGGAAAGGCCGCGGTAAAGAAAGTCTGGCGTTCGGCCTCCTGTATCTGACCGATTGCCCGGACCTTTGTATCTTGCCGCTGGCGAATATCGGTCACCTTCGCGTCGAAGGCGTCCGCCGCCACACGAAATGCGGCTGGCTCCATCGTCGCGCGCTGCTCGGTCAGGGCCTTTTCTTCGGCCGTCAGTTCGGCTTCAATCTGCCGGTTCTCGGCCGACAATTCGGCCGAGGCCGCTTCGATCCGTTGAGTGGCACGCTTGCCCCAGAGGGTGTTCAGAAACAGTTTTTCCTGATCAAGTGTCAGGATCGGGCTCGATGGCGCGGCCTCCTGCGCCACGGCAGCAGCCCCGACCGCAAGGGTCAGGGCCACAATCGCCGTTTTCAGAATACGCATCAGAACCGGGTCGAAACGGTCAGATCGAAGTTCTGTTCCTTATCGTAGCTTTGCTTGTCGAGCGCTTTCGAGAAGTTGAAGCGCAACGGGCCAAGCGGGGTATCCCAGAAGATCGACACACCGATGGAGCTGCGCAGATGCATGTCATCATCAATCCGGCCACCGAGGTTGTTGTCGAGCCCCCAGACAGAGCCGACATCGGCGAAGACACCCCCGGTGATGCCATATTCCTCGGGCAGGCCGAGCGGGAACTCGGCCTCGACCCGTGCCACGGCAAAGAAGTTGCCGCCAAGCGCATCCTCATTGCCGACGGTCAGATCGCGCGGACCGATGCCGTTCGGCTCAAACCCTCGGATCTTGCCATTGCCAGAAAACCGGTCCAACAGCCGACTGTCACCTTTGGTTGTCACGACTGCGCCGCCCTCCAGCTCTGCCCGCAGCGTCACCTCTTCGCGGAAGATCTTTTGCTGATAAGTGGCAAGACCCGTCGTCGTCACCGACTGGATATCCCCGCCGACGCCGGCAAAGTCCTGACCGAAGCGGAACAGCAGCGACCGGTTCGGGTCGAGCCCGCCGATCCGGGTATCGTAGGTGTATGTATATCCAATCGAACTGCTGATCTCGGCGCCACGCGCCGCTTCATTCTTCAGAAGCTGGGAGGATGCAGAATCAACGCTGTGCAGTTCATCCTGCGCGATCTTGTAGCTCAGCTCCAACCGGCTGAACTCGGCAATCGGGAACTCGATTGACGGCGATACGCCGATGCGCTTGGTCGAGTAGTCCGAATTGTCGTTGTCCGTTGTCGTATAGTAACCTGTGAAACGGAACTTCAGATCCCGGTCAAGGAAGGCCGGTTCAATGAACGTAACTGAGCTGTTTTGATTGTCCGCGCCGGTAGACAGGTTGACGCTGACGAACTGACCGCGTCCAAGGAAGTTCGCCTCACTCAGGCCCACGTTGAATGCAACGCCATTCGAGACGCTGTAACTTGCGCCGAAGGTAAGCGAGCCGGTCGGCTTTTCCTCGACATCGACATCGACGATGACCTGATCGGTCGCCGTTCCCTGACGTGCATCGACATTGGCGGTTTGGAAGAAATCAAGCGCCCGGATACGTTCGGCCGATTCGCGGATTTCGCGCGGATTGAAAGGATCGCCCTCGACAGTACGGAACTGGCGGCGGATAACCTTGTCGATGGTGGTTGCATTGCCCTCAATGTCGATCCGTTCGACGAAGACACGCGGCCCCTTGGTGACGGCAAAGACGACATCGAGTGTCTGGTTGCGTTCGTTCCGGGTGATACGCGGCACGATGTTCACGAAATCCACGCCCTGTTTCAGCGCGACGGCTTCCATACGGTTAATCGTATTGTCGATGGCATTGGGCGAATAGGTCTGCCCCGTGCGCAGCTTGATCGCATCTGCGTAGGGTGCCACATCGACACCCTCATATTCGCTGACCGCCGTGATATTGCCGAAATCGTAGCTCAGACCTTCGCGCACTGCGAAGGTCAGGAAGAAGGCGTCCCGCTCCTGCGAGAATTCGCGCGACACTGACAGGATCTGAAAGTCGATATATCCGCGGGCACGGTAGAAATCGGTCAGAAGCTGTTTGTCGAACTCGACCCGGTCGGCGATGAAGGTATCGCGCTGGATCAGATTGCGCAGCAGTCCGGCCTGCTTGGTCTCCAGAACCTGCCGCAGACGGCGGTCCGAATAGGCGCGGTTTCCGGTAAAGGACAGGCGCTCGATCTCGGTTACCCGACCTTCACGAATCTCAAAGACCAGATCGATGCGGTTGTTGCCGCGATCGATGATGCGCGGCTCGACCCGCGCGGCCAGACGGCCTGCCTGAGCATAAGCCTCGGTGATCGCGGCCGCATCAGCCTCGGCCTGGCTTGCGGAATAGACCCGGCGGGATTGCGACTTGATGACGCCAGCCAGGTCTTCGTCCTTGATCCGTTTATTGCCTTCGAATGAGATCACATTGATCGTCGCGTTCTCCTCAACCCGAATGATCAGGGTGCCGCCCGACGGAACCAGATCGACGCTTCTGAACAGCCCCGAAGCGGTCAGACGCTGTGCCGCATCGTTCAGACCGGCGGTGCTGACAGACTCGCCACGGGCGATTCCGGCGATCTTGGCAATGGTTGCCGGTTCAATAAGGTCGTTTCCTTCGACCACGACCTGCGAGAACGCGAAGTTCTGCGCCAGAGCATGCGTGCAAAAAAGGACGGAAATCGCTGAAAAAACAACAAAAACCGTCGACTTCAACCGGCCCGCGAGGGCGATGTCCGTTTCCGATGCACCCTGCCCGTCCGCCAACATGATCTGCCCCCTGAAATTCGGTCACTGTGTTAGGCAAAGTGACTACCGGGAAAGACTGACCTTGTCAAAAGCCACGGCGCGCCCGAAAGGGCGCGCCGTTATCAGGGCAAAATTTGAATTCGTAGCAGCGTCAGTGCAGGAATTGCAGCTCGGGCGCGTTGAGATTTGCCAGTTCGGCACCAACCATCGCGCCACCGGCCAACCCGACAACGATCGCAAGCGGGATCAGGATCCGATCCAGACCAAGGTCGATCACGACAGAGAAGCCGCGAAATCCATCTTGAATGGCCTCCATGTGTCATTCCTCCCGCAAAAGTTCGGTGCAGGAAAAGAATAGGCGGCGATTGTGGCGGCATTGCGGCGCGGACCTGTCAGCAACAGGCCCCCGCCCGCCTCAGACGCAGAACAGGTCGTTGCTCAACCCGAACAGCATGAGGGCCAGAACCAGAGCAAGGCCGATGGTCATTGCGACATTCATCAGCGCATCCGACGGGGGCCGACCACGCGCCCATTCATAGGCGTGAAACACCAGATGTCCGCCATCCAGAACCGGGATCGGGAAGAGGTTCAGCAGACCGATCGCCGTCGAGAGTGCCGCGACCATCCAGACGAAAGAGGTCAGACCTGCGCTGGCCGCCGTCGATGTAGCCTGTGCGATTGCGATGGGGCCGTTGATGTTACAACTGGAAATCGACCCGGCGATAATGCTCGAAATACCCGAAAACGTCCCCTCGACGATACCATAAGTCTGCTCCAGCCCGATCTGGAGAGCCTCACCGAATCCGGCGCTGCGCCGCGCGGGTTCGAACATGTAGAATGAGCTGATGCCGATCAGATAGGCGGTTTCCAGCCCGCCATCCTCGGCCTGTATCGGGCGCGGCCGTGGCGTCAGCGTCGCATCAAAGGTCTTGCCATCGCGCCATACGGTCAGCGTGATCGGCGCCCCCTTGCCGGCGCGCACGACCTCCTGCAGGTCGATAAAACGCGGCACCTCGACACCATTCATGGCGACAATGACGTCTCCGATCTTCAGACCGGCATCCTGGGCGGCACTTTTGGGTTGCACCGAAAGGATCAGCGGCGGTTGCGGCGTGGGGCCCGTTACCGTGACCTCCTGCCCGTCGCGCAGTACCCGGTACTCAACCGTCGGGCTTTTGGGCACAGCATCGGTCACTTCGCTCAGGGCCGTGTAGTCGGGTGTTTCCTGCCCGTTCACGGCAAGGATTTTATCCCCCGGGGCAAGTTCATTGAGCACCGGCAACGGTTTGAGGGCGGCGACTTCAGGTTCGTCGGTGGCAATGCCCGTAAAAAGCGGCATCGCAGCAAAGACAAGTATCGACAGGATGAAATTGAACAATGGTCCTGCGAACACGGTCGCGGCCCGCGCCCAAAGCGGCGCGCCATGCAGCGTATGGCGGCGCTCATCCTCTGATAGCCGCGCCATTGTATCCTCATCCGGCCCGGCCGAAGCAGCATTGGCATCGCCGAGGAACTTTACGTACCCACCAAAGGGAACGGCGGCGATCTGCCAGCGTGTGCCGCGCTTGTCCACACGGCTCCAAAGCTTGGGGCCGAACCCGAGCGAAAAGACCTCGGCATGAATGCCCGACCAGCGGCCGACAATGTAGTGGCCGTATTCATGTACCGCGACAATGATCGACAAGGCCACGACAAACGCCACCGCTGCATGCGCGAAGTCGAGTGTCGAGGTCAGAAGGCCGGGAATATCCAAGTGTCAGGTCCTCTGCATCGTTTCGATCATCTCAACCGCCACGCGGCGCGCCTCGCGATCCGTTTCCAGAACCATATCGAGGCTTTGGGCGGCCTTGCCAAGGGTTCCGGCCGCAGAAAGCCGCGACAGGACCTCTTCGACCACATTTGCCATTGCGGTAAAAGCAATTCCTCCGCCGATGAAGGCATCAAGGGCCACCTCTTTCGCGGCATTGAAGACGGCACCCGTCAGACCGCCCGCTGCCATCACCTCGCGCGCGAGCCGCAAAGCAGGATAACGTGCGGGATCGGGGGCAGCGAAGGTCAACTGCCCGATTTCGGCGAGTTTCAGCCGGTTCACCGGCAGGTGCATCCGTTCGGGCCAGTTCAGCGCATAACCGATGGCATGGCGCATATCAGGCGCGCCGAGATGGCCGATCACACCGCCATCGCGAAACCCGACCAGCGCGTGGACAAGGGATTCGGGGTGAACGAGCACCCCAATCCGCCCCGGATCAATCCCGAAGAATTCATGTGTTTCAATGAGTTCAAGTGCCTTGTTGAACATTGAGGCAGAATCGATGGTGATCCTTTGCCCCATCGCCCAGTTGGGATGGGTTGAGGCCTCGGCGACCGTCGCATGGGCCAGCCGGTCCAGCGGCCAATCGCGAAACGCCCCGCCCGAGGCGGTGATGGTGATCTCTTCCACCGCCTCCATCTCTTCGCCGACCAGCGCCTGAAAGACCGCTGAATGTTCGCTGTCCACGGGCAGGATTCGGGCACCATGGGCGCGCGCCTCGGCCATCAGGAGCGGCCCGGCAGTCACAAGGCTTTCCTTGTTGGCAAGTGCCAGCGTGCCGCCATGCGACAAAGCCCGGAAGCCGGGGGCAAGGCCAGCCGCCCCGACAATGCCCGACATGATCCAGTCGGCGGGGCGGTCGGCGGCCTCAAGCAGCGCGTTCTGCCCGGCTGCCGCGGCAATGCCTGAACCGGCCAGCGCGGCTTTCAGTTCCGGCAGTAGCGTATCGTCGGCGATGACGGCGACCTCGGCCTTCAGCGCCCGCGCCTGCGCGGCCAGCCGCGCGACATTACGACCGCCAGTCAGCGCGACCACCCGGTAGGCGTCAGGCCCGCCCTGTCGCATCAGAATGTCAAAGGTGCTTTCACCGATGGAGCCTGTGGCACCGAAAACCGAAACGCTGCGCATCCTATCAGAACCGGACGACGGGCACATCCGTCAGCTGCGCCACCAGAAGCATGAACAGCGCGGCCCCGAGGACACCGTCGAACCGGTCCATCAACCCGCCATGGCCGGGAATCAGGTTCGACGAATCCTTGACCCCTGCCCGCCGTTTGATCGCGCTTTCGGCGATATCGCCAAGCTGTGAGGCGAAGGCGAGCAGTGCGGAAATCCAGATCAGATCACGGCCCGCCGTGGAAATCTGCAGAAAGATCACCCCGACAATCGCCGCCGCAACCCATCCCGATGCCGTCCCCGACCATGTCTTTTTCGGACTGAAGCGGGGCCAGAATTTCGGACCGCCAAACACACGCCCGGCGAAATAACCGGCAATGTCGGTGACAACGACCACAAGGATCAGCCACAACAGCCAAAGCATCCCATAGCCTTCGCGGAAGGCGACCAGACCATAGCTCGCCGCCATGATCATCGCCGCATAGATCGCGTAATCCAGTTTCATCGGCCGCGCGGGGCGCAGCAGACCCGCCAAGACGGGCAGCGCCAGAAGCGGCATATGCAGCGGGTTATGGGTGTAAAGCACCAGCCCCAGCGCGACGGATGCGAGAAGGCCGAACAGCACCGCTTCGGATGGGCGGCCGCGATCGGTCATCGCCGCCAGCTCCCAAACCATCAGCCCCGCCGCGACAATGGCGAGGCCTGCAAACCAGACGCCACCCATCCATATCAGCGCGAGCCCGCCCAAGGCCATAACGGCCCCGGAAATCAGACGCGGTGCAAGATCGGCCCATTTGCCGGAGGGGGCAGTCATGCCGTCAGCGCCCCGCCATAGCGGCGCTCACGGTCAGTGAAGCGGTCCATGATCGTGGCCAGTTCCTCGGGCGTGAAATCGGGCCAGAGCGTATCGGTGAATTCGTATTCCGAATAGGCGCATTGCCAGAGCAGATAGTTCGAGATGCGCGTCTCGCCGCTGGTACGGATCACCAGATCGGGATCCGGCACGTCATGCGTATCCAGCCGCGCCTCGATGGTCGTTTCATCGACCTTGTCCGCGTCCAGCCGGCCCGCCGCGACATCCTCGGCAATCTGCCGGGCCACACGGGTCAGTTCATCGCGGCCGCCATAGTTGATGGCGACGGTCAGGTGCAGACGGTCATTGTCCTGGGTCCGCTCTTCAATCCCCGCCATCAGCTTTTGCAGCTTCTTGTCGAGTTTGGAGCGTTCGCCGATGAAGCGCAGACGCACACCTTCGGTTGAAAGCCGTTCGGCCTCGGACTGGATGTAACGGGCGAAGATGGTCATCAGACCGATGACCTCTTCGGTCGAACGTTTCCAGTTCTCGGTCGAGAAGGCATAGAGCGTGAGGTAACGGATGCCGAGCCCGGGCGCCGCCTCGACAATCGTGCGGACACGCTCGGCACCGCGACGATGGCCGACAAGACGTGGCCAGCCGCGTGACGTCGCCCAACGGCCGTTGCCATCCATGATGATGGCGACATGCGCCGGAACGCTGCCTGTGATGTCCTTCGCGGCCATCGGCCTTGCCCTTTCCGCCCCCGGAAACCCGCAGATCCTCAGACCTGCATGATCTCCGCCTGCTTTTCTTCCAGCGCCTTGTCGACAAGCGCGATGTGCCGGTCGGTCATGGCCTGAACCTCGTCATGCCAGAACTTCTGGTCATCCTCGCTCATGCCGTCGCCCTTGGCCTTCTTGATCTGGTCCATGCCGTCACGACGCACATTGCGAATCGCTACACGAGCATTTTCGGCATATTGTGCCGCAACTTTGGTCAATTCGCGGCGGCGCTCCTCGTTCAGCTCGGGGATCGGCAGCATGATGATGGTGCCATTGAGCTGCGGGTTGATGCCAAGACCGCTTTCGCGGATCGCCTTTTCGACCTTGCCGACAAGCCCCTTGTCCCAGACGTTGATCGTCACCATGCGCGGTTCGGGCACGTTGACCGTTCCCACCTGGTTGATCGGGGTCATCGCGCCGTAAGCGTCGACCATGACCGGTTCGACCATCGTGGCCGAAGCGCGACCGGTGCGCAAAGTGCCGAATTCGTGCCTCAGGGCAGTGATCCCGCCCTCCATACGGCGTTCAAGGTCATCGGTGTCGATCTCGATATCGTCGGACATGGGATGTTCCGTCTATGCTCGTTAGTTTATCGTTTTGCGCCCTTTAGCATGAAATGCCGCAAAAGGGATAGGATTTCAGCCGCCAACCAGCGTGTAGGTTCCGTCCCCGGCAAGAATGCCGCGGAAGCCGCCCGGCTCATCCAGCGAAAAGACGATGATCGGCAGGTGATTGTCGCGGGCAAGGGCGATGGCCGAGGCATCCATGACGCCCAGATGCTTTTGCAGCACCTCGTCATAGCTGACCTTGTCATAGCGCTTGGCATCGGCGTGCTTGATCGGGTCCTTGTCATAGACCCCGTCAACCTTGGTGCCCTTGAAGATCGCCTCACAGCTCATCTCATTGGCGCGAAGCGTCGCGGCGGTATCGGTGGTGAAATAGGGGTTGCCGGTGCCGGCGGCGAAGATGCAGACCCGCTTTTTCTCAAGGTGGCGCACGGC
>NZ_JBARVQ010000748.1:0-1922 GCF_049646345.1 Albidovulum sp.
CTGGTCGTCGTCACCACAGCGGGGTTCCTGTCGCGCGAGGACTGGATGCTGCCCCGCATCCGGCTCTTCGTGGAAGGCGTGGCCGAGGTGATGGCGTGGTACGGCACGCTGCCCTCGAACCTGCGCAACGACGTGTTCAACGGTACCGAAGGGCGCGAAGGCTTCACCTGCTCGCTCTGGCGGTCGGACGAGGCGATGCGCGAGGCCGCCTATCATGACGGCCGCCACCGCGTCCGGATGGAGCAGAACCGCGCCGGGCTGATGTTCGACTACTCGTCCTTCACCCGCCTGCGCGCCCTGCTCAGCCATGGCGACTGGGACGGCGATCCGTTTGCCGAATTGCACGAAGGAACCCTGACATGACCGCCGACAACACCGCGCTTGCCGCCGACTACACCGCTGCCTGGAACAGCGGATCAGCCGAGGCCGTGGCCTCGTTCTACGCCGAAACGGGCTGTATCGTCATCAACCGGGGCACGCCCTGGAAGGGGCGCTCGGGCGTGCAGGCCATGGCCGAAGGATTTTTCGCAGATGTGCCCGACCTGAACCTGACCTGCGACTGCCTGCGCGTCGCGGACACTCATGTCGCCTATCTGTGGACCTTTACCGGCCATCACGCCGTGACCCGCAACCCGCTGCGGATCACGGGCTGGGAGGAATGGGATCTGGACGAAGAGGGCAAGGTCGCCGCCTCGCGCGGGTGGTTCGACGCCGAGGACTACGCCCGGCAGGTGGCGGGATGAGCGATCCTTTCGCAGATGTTGACGCGTCGTCCCCCGAGTTGATCGGGATCATCACAACCGCGCTGGAAGTTCGCGCGGCAGACCCCACTATGCTGCCGGTTATCGACGCCTATCTCGATAGGCTCGACCCGCCCGAGGGGGGCCTGATCGTCGATATCGGCTGCGGCACCGGTGGCGTGACCCGGCGCATCGCCGATCGCTTCGGACACACCGCGGTCATCGGCGTGGAGCCGTCCGTCGCCCTGACCGACAAAGCGCATTCGCTGGCGGGCGACCGGGCGAACCTCGAGTTCCGAGTTGGCAACGGTGCCGCGCTCGATCTCGGGGACGGCAGCGCCGACATCGCCATCCTGCACACCGTGCTGTCCCATGTGGCCGACCCCGCAAGTCTGGTCGCCGAGGCCACGCGCATCCTGCGCCCGGGCGGCACACTGGTGGTCTGTGACGCCGATTTCTCGAAAGCTGCTCTGGGGCTTTGCCCAGGCGATCCGCTGGACTCTTGCGCCCGGGCCTTCGTGGCCGGATCGGTCACCGACGCTTGGCTTGCGGGCAAGCTCAAGCCGCTGGCTTTTGCTGCCGGGCTGACAGTCGCGCATTTCGGCACCGCCAACCGCGTGGTGACGGACGGCATAGGCAACCTCGTCTGGGTCAGGATGGCATCGGCGCGCCTGGTGGGCGACGGCGTGATCGGGCAGCCACTCGCGGATGCGCTCGAGGCCGAATACATGCGCCGCGCCGAGGCCGGGACGCTGTATGGGTTCCTGCCTTTCGTCACGATGATCGCAACGAAACACGCGGGATGAACCGCTTGCGCCCGAACCGGCAGGAGTCCGACATGACAACAGGAACATCACAGACCAACGGCCGGCTTTGGGGCGCACGCGCCCGGGACTGGGCCGAGGTGCAGGAGGGGCAGTTTGCCGCCGCCTACCATGCCGTGCTGGCCCAGGCAGGCGTCACGACCGGCACGCGCCATCTCGATGCCGGCTGCGGTGCGGGTATGGCAGCGGCGCTTGCGGCCTCACTCGGGGCCAAGGTCGCGGGGCTCGACGCTGCGGAAGAGATGCTGGAGATCGCGCGCGAACGGGTTCCAGCCGGCGATTTCCGGCAAGGCGATCTGGAGGCCCTGCCCTGGGACGACAACAGTTTCGACCTGGTCACCGGCTTCAACGCCTTTCA
>NZ_JBARVQ010000749.1:0-3037 GCF_049646345.1 Albidovulum sp.
CCACATTTCTCGACGCGCTACGCACCTGGTTCGCGGGGCCGGGTGCCAGCGATCTGGTCGTTCGTGGATAACCTCTAGGGAGCGATGACTTCCAACGGATCGTAATGTGCGGGGCCATGCGACCCGAAGGCGATGCCCGGCAGGCTGTCCGGTTTCAGCCTGATGGCGGACAATTCGCTTTCCGCAAAGAACCGGCGGGTATGCACGACCCGTTCGGGATCGGACCAGCCGGGGTCAAGCTGCCCGGCCACAACGGTGCAGCGGAAGAAGAGGTCGACTTGATGGAACCCGGTGCGCGGATCGTGAAACTCATTGACCAGGGCAAGAGGTCCGACCGAAACATGCAGCCCGCATTCCTCATGCACCTCGCGGACGAGGTTGTCGGGCAGGGACCGCCCCGGCTCGACCCCTCCGCCCGGCGCGCACCACAGATCCGACCGGCGGCCGGCATAGGCATTGACCAGCAGCAGGCACCCATCCTGAACAATTATGGCGCGTGTCGCCAGACGTGGAGAGTGAGGTTTCATCCGCCGGAGAGTGACGTAGCGTACCTCACAGGACAAGAGGGCTCGCAACGTCGCAGCCGATCTCTTATCTCTTGGGGCATGTGGAAAGCCATCCTTACCCTGCTGCTGATCGTTGCCGGACTGCCCGCACGGGCGGAATGCGTGGTGCTGCTGCATGGCCTTGCGCGCAGCGATGCGTCGCTTCTGGTCATGGAGACGGCGCTGGATGACGCCGGATATCGCGTGATCAATGTCGATTACCCGTCAACCGAGGCGACGATCGGGGAACTGGTGGAGGGCTATGTCGGCCCGGCGGTTGCGAAGTGCGGGGCGGAGCGGACGAGTTTTGTCACCCATTCGATGGGCGGTATTCTGGTGCGCGCGTGGCTGGCCGATCACCGGCCTGCCGAAATGGGCCGGGTCGTGATGCTCGCGCCGCCCAATCATGGGTCCGAACTGGTGGATGCGTTCGGCGATCTCGGTCCCTTCCGCTGGATCAACGGCCCGGCGGGGCTTGAGCTTGGAACTGCGCCCACAAGTGTGCCGAATGCGCTGCCCGCCGTTCAGTTCGATCTTGGCATCATTGCCGGAAACCGGTCCTTGAACCCGATCTATTCGGCGGTCATCGGCGGGCAGGATGACGGCAAGGTCAGCGTGGGCAGCACGCGGATCGGCGGCATGAACGACCATATCGTTCTGCCGGTCACCCATACATTCATGATGAACAACCCGCTGGTGATTGCTGAAGTGATCGAGTTTCTTCAGCACGGTCGGTTCGACCATGACCTGACCTATCTGGACGCGGCCGAACGTCTGATCGAATGACGCCTCAGCGCGGGGCGGCGATCCGGTTGACATGGCCCATCTTGCGGCCCGGCCGTGCTTCGGCCTTGCCATAGAGGTGGATGGCAGTGCTGCTTTCGCGAGCAATGTCCGGAATGCGGTCGATGTCGTCGCCGATCAGGTTCTCCATCACCACATCGGAATGACGGCTGCCGTCGCCCAAGGGCCACCCAGCAACCGCGCGGATGTGCTGTTCGAACTGGTCGACCGCGCAACCATTCTGCGTCCAGTGGCCGGAATTGTGGACGCGCGGGGCGATTTCGTTGACGATCAGGCCCGCAGGCGTCACGAACAGCTCGACCCCCATGACGCCGACATAATCGAGCGCATTGAGGATCTTGCCCGCGATCAGCACCGCATCGGTGCGCTGCGCTGTGGTCAGGCGGGCGGGCACGGTGGTTGTCCGCAGGATGCCGCCCTCATGGACGTTCTCACCCGGATCGAAGGCCGCAACCTCGCCCGACGCGCCGCGCGCCGCGATGACTGAGACCTCGTGGCTGAAATCGACGAAGCCCTCAAGGATCGAGGACGCGCCGCTCATCGCCGCAAGGGCTGCCTCGGCGTCGTCCGCAGTGGCAAGCCGCGCCTGCCCCTTGCCGTCATAGCCAAGACGGCGGGTCTTGAGAATCGCGGGCAGGCCGATCTCATCCATCGCTTCAGCAAGATCGGTTTCATCGTCGACTGCCGCATAGGGCGCGGTCTGCAAGCCGATATCGCGCAGGAAGGTCTTTTCGACCAGCCGGTCCTGACTGACCGACAAGGCGCGGCGGTTCGGATGGATCGGGCGATGCGCCTCAAGCGCGTCGAGCGCCGAGGTCGGGATATTCTCGAACTCATAGGTCACGACATCGACCGAGGCGGCGAAGCGTTCCAGCGCGGCAAGGTCGTCATAGGATGCCGTCGTGACGGCATGGGCCACATCCGCCGCCGGAGGGTTCGCGGCAGGTTCAAAGATATGGGTCCGGTATCCGAGCCGGGCGGCGGCAACGGACAGCATGCGGCCCAACTGGCCGCCACCAAGAATGCCGATCACGGAACCGGCGGGCAGGGGATTACTCATCTTCAGGCTCATCCGGGATTGAGGCGGAAAGGGCATCGCGCCAGGCGTCAAGGCGTTCGGCAAGGGTGGGGTCACTGATGGCGAGGATACCGGCCGCCATCAGAGCGGCATTGGCAGCCCCTGCCGCCCCGATGGCCATCGTGGCCACGGGATAGCCCTTGGGCATCTGGACGATGGAATAGAGGCTGTCGACGCCGGACAGGGCCTTGGTCTGGACCGGCACGCCGATCACCGGCACGCGGGTCTTGGATGCCATCATGCCCGGAAGATGCGCAGCCCCGCCCGCACCCGCGATGATCACATGCAGCCCGCGTTCGACGGCCGATTTCCCGTAGGCCCAGAGCCGGTCCGGTGTGCGATGGGCTGAGACGATCCTGGCCTCATAGGCAATCCCGAGCGCGTCGAGAATTGACGCCGCTTCCTTCATTGTGGGCCAGTCGGACTGCGACCCCATGATGATCCCGACTTTAACGCTCATTCGGCTGTCCCCGGCGCCCGCGAAATGGAGCGCGCACTATAGCGGCGATGCCGGGCGGGGCAAGGTCGTTGGGGCGGTGACGATGCCTTCGCCAGAGTTTTTCGTTCTGAACCCTTTGCGGATATTGGTATGCGCAACACAAGCCGGGCG
>NZ_JBARVQ010000750.1:0-5819 GCF_049646345.1 Albidovulum sp.
GGTCAGGTATGAAGTTGCAGTTTGCCGGGACAATCAGTAGCTATGGGCGTTAAGATACCCTTACGCCGAACAATAGGATCGACATGTCGCAGATCGCGGGCCATGCCCTGTCCAACACCGCGCGCAATCCGGGCATGCCGCTGCGGACCGACTGGTTCGAGCAGATCGCGGTGAATACGCCTGCCGCCGAACGCCGCGCGGCGACGCTGACCACGCGGCGCACTGTTAAGAAGGACTGGCAGGCAGCCTGGCTGGTCAATGCCATCCGCTGCATCGACCTGACGACGCTTGCCGGTGACGATACCGAAGACCGGGTGCGCAGGCTCTGTGCCAAGGCGGTGCGCCCCCTGGCCGATCACATCCTGACGGGGCTCGGGCTCGATCAACTGACCACCGGCGCGGTCTGTGTCTATCCGACGATGGTCGCCGCCGCCGTCAAGGCTGTCGCGGGCACCGGAATTCCGGTCGCCTCGGTCGCCACGGGCTTTCCCGCGGGGTTGATGCCTCTGGACCTGCGGCTGGCCGAGATCCGCTATGCCGTCGATCAGGGCGCGGAAGAGATCGACATCGTCATCACCCGCGCCCATGTGCTGGATGGCAACTGGGCGGCCCTTTACGACGAGGTCGCAGCGATGCGCGAGGCCTGCGGGGCCGCGCATATGAAGGCGATCCTTGCCACGGGCGATCTGCAGACGCTGCGCAATGTCTACAAGGCGTCAATGGTGGCGATGCAGGCAGGCACGGATTTCATCAAGACCTCGACCGGCAAGGAAGGGGTGAACGCCACCCTGCCCGTCAGCCTGATCATGGTGCGGGCGCTTCGCGATTACCGGGACCGCACCGGCCACCGGATCGGGTTCAAACCGGCAGGCGGGATGAAGACCGCCAAGGACGCCATCGCCTGGCAGATCCTGATGAAGGAAGAGATGGGCAATGACTGGCTCAGCCCCGATCTTTTCCGGCTTGGGGCCTCTTCCATGCTTGGCGATATCGAACGCCAGCTCGAACATCACATCACCGGACGCTACGCCGCGTCCTCGCGCCATGCACTTGCCTGAGGGACCGATGCCGACAGTGACCGAGATACTGGAAACCATGGATTACGGCCCGGCCCCCGAAGCCTCGGGTGAGGTCACGGCCTGGCTTAAGGCGCGCGGCAGTTTTGGCCATTTCATCGACGGGGCGTTCACCAAACCCGGCAAGGGGTTCACCACGGCGAACCCGGCGAATGGCGAGGTGCTGGCCAAGGTCGCGCAAGGGACACAGAAGGACGTGGATGCGGCAGTGAAAGCCGCCCGCGCCGCCCTGCCCGGCTGGTCGAAACTGGCAGGTCACGAACGCACCAGATGGCTTTACGCCATCGCCCGCCATATCCAGAAACGCGAACGCTTCCTCGCCGTGCTTGAAACGCTCGACAACGGCAAGCCGATCCGCGAGGCGCGGGACATCGACGTGCCTTTGGTCGCCCGGCACTTCTACCACCATGCCGGATGGGCCGAGATGCTGGAGGATGAATTCCCCGGCGCGAAACCCGTGGGCGTCTGCGGCCAGATCATCCCGTGGAACTTCCCGCTGCTGATGCTGGCCTGGAAGATCGCGCCCGCGCTGGCCGCAGGCAACACCGTCGTCCTGAAACCCGCCGAATACACCCCCCTGACCGCACTTGCCTTTGCCGAGATCTGCGCCGAGATCGGCCTGCCCAAGGGCGTCGTCAACATCGTGACGGGTGACGGCGAAACCGGCGCGGCGCTGGTCGCGGCAGAGGTCGACAAGATCGCCTTCACCGGCTCGACCGAGGTGGGCCGGGCGATCCGTAAGGCGACCGCCGGAACGGGCAAGAAGCTGACGCTGGAACTCGGCGGCAAGTCGCCCTTCATGGTCTTTGCCGATGCCGATATAGACGCCGCCGTTGAAGGTGTGGTTGATGCGATCTGGTTCAATCAGGGGCAGGTCTGCTGCGCAGGCTCGCGCATTCTGGTGCAGGAGGGGATCAATCAGACCTTCCAGTCCCGCCTCACGGCACGGCTGGCAAAGTTGCGCGTCGGCGACCCCCTCGACAAGTCCACCGATGTCGGTGCCATCGTCGATCCGGTGCAACTGGCGCGCATCCGCGAACTCGTCGCGCAAGGCGAGGCCGAGGGCGCGGTGCTGCATCAGGCAGACTGCCAATTGCCCGCGCATGGTTCCTTCTTCGCCCCTGGCTTCATGACCAATGTCCAGCCTGCCAATATCGTGTCCGAGGTCGAGATCTTCGGCCCCGTGGCGACGTTGACCACCTTCCGCACGCCCGCCGAAGCCGTCGAACTGGCCAATAACAGCCGCTACGGGCTTGCCGCGTCGATCTGGTCAGAGAATATCAACCTTGCCCTCGACATGGCCGCGAAGGTCAAGGCGGGCGTCGTCTGGGTCAATTCCACCAATATCTTCGATGCAGGCGCTGGCTTCGGCGGCTACCGCGAAAGCGGGTTCGGCCGCGAAGGCGGGCGCGAGGGGATGCGGGAATACCTTACCGCCCCGTTGGTGAAGGCCAGACCGGAAGCCGAGGCGCCCGACCTCTCTGCAGCCCCCACTCCCGCTGCGCCGTCAAAGGGCCCTGCCCCCATAGACCGCACCGCGAAGATGTATATCGGCGGGGCGCAGAAGCGGCCCGATTCAGGCTATTCCTATGCGGTCATGTCCAAGGGGCGCGAGATCGGGTTGGCGGGTCTTGGCAACCGCAAGGACATCCGCAACGCCGTCGAAGCCGCGCACAAGGCATCCGGCTGGGGCAAGGCGACCGGGCATAACCGGGCGCAGGTGCTTTACTACATTGCCGAGAACCTCTCGGCACGTGAGGCGGAGTTCACCGCCAGGCTGAAGGCGGCGGGCGTGGCGAAAGCCGGTGATGAGGTCGCCGCCTCCATTCGCCGTGCCTTCTACTACGCGGCACAGGCCGACAAGTTCGACGGCGCAGTGCATTCCACGAAATCCGCGCATGTGACTTTGGCCATGCCCGAACCTTTCGGGGTGATGGGCATCGCCTGCCCCGATGACGCGCCGCATCTGGGTTTCCTCAGCCTGATCCTTCCTGCCATCGCCATGGGCAACCGGGTGGTGGCGGTGCCGTCCGCGTCGATGCCGCTCGCGGCAACCGACCTCTATCAGGTCTTCGACACGTCCGACCTGCCGGGCGGCGTGGTCAATATCGTGACAGGGGCAAAGGACGAACTGGTTAAAACGCTGGCGGCCCACGACGATGTCGCGGCCCTGTGGTATTGCGGCGGGGCGGATGGCGCGCGGATGGTCGAGGGCGAAAGTGCAGGCAACCTCAAGGTCACATGGACCCTGCCAAACCGCGACTGGCAAGGGCCGGACGGACAGGGCCGCGACTTCCTGCAGCGCGCGACACAAGTGAAAAACATCTGGATACCTTACGGCGAATGACAAAGCTTCTTTTCCCCATCCCCGACCCGGTCACCGTCCCCCTCAGGGGCGAGGATGCCGCCTTTCCCGTCACCCGCATCTTCTGCGTCGGGCGCAACTATGCCGACCACGCGAAAGAGATGGGGGATGAGGTCGACCGCGAAACTCCGTTCTACTTCACCAAAGCCCCAGCCCATCTGATCCTGTCGGGCGCGACAATTCCTTACGCGCCCGGAACGCAGGACTTCCACCATGAGATGGAGTTCGTCATCGCCATCGGCGCGGCGGGCTTCCGGGTGGCCGAGGCGGATGCGATGGCCCTCGTCCTTGGCTATGCCTCCGGGCTCGACATGACCCGCCGCGACCTGCAAACCGCCGCGAAGGACAAAAGCCGACCCTGGGATATCAGCAAGGATTTCGAGAATGCCGCCGTGATCGGCCCGATTACCCGCGCCGGAGCGTTTGGCACACCGGGGCCGCAGGCGATCTCACTTCTGCTGAATGGCAAGCCTGCGCAACAGTCGCGGTTGTCGGAGATGGTCTGGTCGGTGCCCGAACTGATCGCGCATCTCTCGACGCTCTATCACCTGCAACCGGGCGATCTGATCTTCACCGGCACCCCGGCAGGCGTCGGACCCGTCGCATCCGGCGACCGGCTGCACGGTGAGGTGGATGGGCTGGCGCCGGTCGAACTGACGATCGGCGACGCGGAATAGCGCCGCCGACCTCAGTCATCTTCAGGCCGCGCCGTCGCGGATGGCCCGCACTTTGGCCAAGGTCGCTGCATTGACGGCAACACCGCCTTTCAGCGCCTTGCGCCGGGCCGAGGCGCGCCCAGCGCCCGGAATATGTGCACCCGGACGGTCGCGCATCTCACCGACCAGCATCGCAAGGCGGTCGGCAAACGCCCCGCCCGAGGTCGCGCCGGGATCGATGGCGATGAAGAACTGGCCCGTCGCGGGCGGACCGCCTGCGGTGCCGGAAAACGGGCTGGCGTGAACGCCGAGCGTCGCACCGGTCATCGCCGCTGCCATCAGTTCAACGAGAAGCGCGATACCAACGCCCTTGTAGCCGCCCGAGGGCGCCATGGAGCCCTTGAGCGCGATGGCCGGATCGGTGGTCGGCTGACCATCGGGGCCAAGCGCCCAGCCTTCCGGGATCGGCAGGCCTTCGCGCGACCGCTTCATGATCTCGCTTTTCGCGATCACGCTGGCGCTCTGGTCGATCAGGATCGCAGGCGCGCCATCCGCATCCGGTGCGGCAATGGAGAATGGGTTGGTCCCAACGATGGGCTGGCGCGCGCCCACGGGCGCGATGGAGGCCGGTGCATTGGTGAAACCGATGCCCAGAAGGCCCGCCTCGGCGATGGCCCGCGTGTGCACGCCAAGAACGCCGCAATTGTAGGAGTTGTGGATCGCCAGCGCCGCAATCCCCTGTTCCCGCGCCATCGGGAAGAGCAGGTCGAACCCCGCCGTGATCGCCGGATGGGCAAAGCCGTTCGCCGCATCGACACGGATCAGACCCGGCTTCGGACACTCCACGACCGGCATCGCGCCGCCCACGACCTTGCCGCATTGCACATGTTCGCAATAGATCGGGACATAGGCCATGCCATGGCTGGAAACGCCGTCGGCCTCGGTTTCGGCGGTGGCCTTCGCCAGCGCGCGGGCGCTTTCGGGGCGGGTTCCGGCTGCAACCAGCGCGTCGAAGGCCAATGCCTCAATCTCATCAAGGCTCAGCGTTTCTGTATCGGCCATCTCGTTCTCTCCAATAGCGTCTTGCGTTTATATCGAAACAGAGCCCGAACCTATCGGTTCGAACCTTGATGCGTCCCCTGTTGACCGAAACCCGAAACGCTTCAGTCGTTGTCAGTCAGACCCGCGCCGGCACCGGCCTTGCGGCTTTCCTCGGTCGCTGGCGCATAGGTGCGGTGCGCGAAGCCTTTCAGGGCTTCGGCGGCATCCGCCTGCATATCGCAGCGCCGATGAACGGACAATGTCCGCCCCGTGCCGGTCTGGCCGCGCCGGATGGTCACGGCCTCTGCCTCTGGCAGCGCCAGCGCTTCGGCCGGGCCGTCGACGGACACCCCGTCAGGGCCGACAGCAACCGTTACATTGCCCCATGACACAAGCACGGTGTCATCTTCATCCCCGGCCGCAACAGCAGGCAGCAGGAAGACCGGAAAGGCCGAGCGTCCAAGACGGAGCTCTTCCCCGGATGCCAGACCCTGCAGCCGGTCGGACAGTGCCGCCCCGGCGATCAGTGGGCAGAGGCGCCCTCCCGGGGCCGACCATGGCTCCACCGTGCAGTCAGGGGCAAGATCGGCATAGGTCACACTGTCATTCTGCACCAGAAGATCGGCCAAGAGGCGCGGCGCGGGCAGACCATGCGCGGCCAGCCAGCGGCTCGCCCGTCCG
>NZ_JBARVQ010000751.1:0-2842 GCF_049646345.1 Albidovulum sp.
GAAAGCGAGCGCTACCGCGGTCATGGCGGGTATCGCGAGGGTGGCGAGAGCCATTTCCGCATTGTCATCCGGTCGTCGTCTTTCGCCGGGATGAGCCGGATTGAACGTCACCGCACGATCCATCGGACGATCGGCCCCGACATTCCCGGTCGCATCCACGCCCTTGCGATGGATGTCGAGGTGTGAGGCGTGGCCGCCGTGGCACCGCGTATCTCCGGCCGGGACCGGCCGGAGATCGCTGTTAAACCGCAACTTTGCAGTAAGAAAGTGAAGCGGTGTGACCGTGGGTTGGTTCCAGCTTTGGCCTTATGCGAGGCGCGCAGAACCTTCGCCTGCAGGTCCCGGAACCATCAGGAAGGCGGGGATATCACGCTTTTGCAGACGCGATATCCGGCGCGGGCGTACCGAATGAACCTGTTCTTCTTCAACCTGAACAGGCGGCTTTGCGGCATTGGGCGGATACGCCAATCCCGGCAAATTGGCCGCAGCACCCGGTTCGCGTATCGGGCGGCGATAGACCGTCACCGAGCGTTCGCCCTTGACCGAGAAAAGGATGAAACGCCGATTGGCCACAGGCACCCGGTCAAACCGCACGAAGTCCCAGCCCGATGCCGAAAGCATCGTTGCTTCGCTGTCGAGCGAACCGACCATGGCCTTGCGGTCGTTCTTCAGCCTTTCCCCCTGGCAAGTCTGAAGCGGCGTCGGAAGAAATTTGTACTCATACATGTGAGGTCCCCACCCATTGCTTGGTTCAATCATTCGACAGGCGGGGCGCGAGCTCAACCAAAACATGGCGGGAATGAGGCGGATTTACGCCCAAGTGGGGGCGGTTGTGCTCGGGGATTTTCAATTAAGTGTATGAAATATATATGAAATAACTCAAGTCCCGTGGTGATGGAAACCGCCGATGGCGCTGTTTTGGACAAGCAGACAAAGATATCTGGCACCCGGCATTGCCCACGGGACGGTGACGGGCGCAAGGGAAATCCGCAGAATCCGGTCTAATGCGATTCTTCTTCAGGAGTGGCTGGCGGTGCCTTGACGGGTGGCGCGGGCGTGTCAACCGGGGCTGGTTCGGCCAAAAGGGCGGGGGCCTTTCCGGCAGGGGCCGCGGCCGTCAGCAGCTTGCGCGGCGCTTCATCGGCCGGTTTTGCGATCGCGCGGCGAAAGACCAGTACCGAGTGATAGACCGTGGTGCGCTTGGTCAGGCCCGAGCGTTCTTCCGACGGCAATGTGTCGGCGCGCAGGTAGTCCCACCCGTCGCGGGCCATCGTGTTCATCAGGGACGTCAGGGCATGGGCAAAGCGGTCTGGCGCCGATTTGACGCCGGGTGCCTTTTCCCCACGGTTCGGGGCCGGCACGACCTTGTACTCGTAATTCTGCATCTGAGCCTCGTTCGCTTGATCCCGGCAATCCGCGCCACATACTGAAAGGCGGGCATTTCGGCAAGGGTTACGCCCCGTCCGCCAGCCCCGGTGCGACCAAGGTCTGTGCCGCGTTCGACCGAAAACTGCCCGTTTCAGGCAGTCTGGCTTCCGATACGGGCGATGTCGAACGGGGTCGACTGATAGATCTCGTTGATCCAGTTGCCGTAAAGAAGATGCGCGTGGCTGCGCCAGCGGTTGAGCGGCTGCTGACCGGGATTGTTATCGGGATAGTAGTTCATCGGCACATTGATCGGCGTGCCGTTTACGACATCGCGGTCATACTCTTCCTTCAGCGTGCCGCTGTCATATTCGAAATGGTTGAAGACATAGAGTGCGCGGTGGCAGCGATCCTCGATCAGACAGGGGCCGACCTCATCACTGCCGAGAAGCGTCTTCAGCCCTTCGGCACGGTCGACCTCATCCTGTTTCATCCCGGTCCACCGGCTGACCGGGACGACGAAATCGTCCGAGAAGCCGCGCAGATAGGGCGAGGCCGGGGCAAGGTTCTGGTGGCGGAAGCAGCCGAAAGCCTTGGCGTCAAGGCTGTGCTTTTTCAGCCCGTGGAAGTGATAGGCCATCGCCATGCCACCCCAGCAGACGCCGAAGGTGGATTGGACATTGGTCTGGGTCCAGTTCATGACCTCCAGAAGCTCATCCCAATAGCTCACCTCCTCGAACGGCAGATGCTCAATCGGTGCGCCGGTGATGATCAACCCGTCGAATTTCTCTTCCTTCACCTCCTGAAATGGGCGGTAGAAGGCCTCCATATGCTCGGCGGCGGTATTCCTGGTCTGATGCTCGCTCATCCGGATCAGTTGAAAGTCGATCTGCAAGGGCGTCGCGCCGATCAGCCGGGCGAACTGGTTTTCCGTCTGGATCTTCTTCGGCATCAGATTCAGGAGCCCGATGCGAAGCGGCCGGATATCCTGATGCGCGGCGCGGTCGGGCGACATCACCATAACGCCTTCCTGCGACAGCACGTCGTAGGCGGGAAGCGTCTCGGGCAGGGTGATGGGCATTCGGGGGTCTCCTGTTCGGAAGGCCAGAGATAGTCGGGTCAGCCGCGCGCCTCAAGGGCCCGGGCAATCAGGGTTTCGAAATCGCTGGGTGTGCGAACTTCGGCGACCTCTTCGGCCGTGACAGTGACACCCCAGTTCCGCGCCATTGCGTCGTAGAGCGGCTGGCGATGGGCCAGCGCGCGGGAATAGGCCCAGCGGACGAAGGCGTCGGGGTCGACCATGTTTTCGGTCAGGCCATTGGCCTCAAGGTATTCCGCCCAGGAGGCATGCAGGAAGTCGGGCTGGTAATACATCGGTTTCGGAGCGCGGTCGAAGCGGCGGATCAGCTCTTCGGTATGGGCGTCCGATCCCTTGATCCAGACCATGAGTGCTGCGTCCGACAGCGCCGACAGAACC
>NZ_JBARVQ010000752.1:0-6897 GCF_049646345.1 Albidovulum sp.
GTGGCGCTCTGCCCTACCCTCGATCACCGTCATCATCCGCCGTTTCAGCAGCACCGCCGCACGGCGGCCAAAGAACCCGCCTTCGGTCCGGACAAGCGCCACCACCGGCACCTCGACCGCCAGCAACCGGCGGCGGTGCAGCCCGTCGTGACAGACCCTGAGCAGGCAATCGCAATAGTCGGCCACATTGTAGCCCCGCCGCGCCAGAACCTGCCGGTCGCAGGAAAGCTCCCGCAACTCCTCGACCTGCCGTTTCCAGAGATAGAAGGCCGGATTCCAGAACAGGAACGGCTGAATGAGGCCAAGCGCGATTTCCCATTCGACATCCCCCTGCCGAAGATGCTGCAATTCATGGCCAAGCGCGATCTCCAGATCGCATTCATTGGCCAGCATGCCCGACGGCAACACAACGATCCGCGACCTCAACCCACGGGTCGAGAACGGCACTGTCACAGTATCGGAAAGCCTGAGCTCTACCCGGCCGATCCGGCGCCAGACATAACTTTCACTGATGATCCGACGCAGTTTGAGATAGCTGAGGCCAAGCCGCACCGCGAAGGCCGTGAAACCTGTGGCAAGGAAGGCCATCAGCCCCAACCCGAGCGGTCCCGACAACAGCCGCGTCACTTCGCCCCGGAAACCCAGCATGCGTTCGAGTTCTGCCGGGTTCATCTCGAACCGGCCCTGCAGATATTGCGAGATCACGAAATCGGTAAGATTGACCGAATGCTCCGGCGTCAGGATGCCCGCGCGCAAAGCCAGTCCAAGGCCTGCAACGAAAAGCGGGCTGATGATGACGGCCAGGAACAGGACCCGCAACAATCTGAGGCGGGCCGTGACCGCGTGGCCGAGGCCCGCAGCATCCAGCAGGCGGGCGAACAGCACCCAGATAAGGCAGGTGAAGACCAGAAGGGCATTCACCTCAAAATAGGCGTCGAGTAGCGGGCTAGCGTTTGTCATCCCTGAGCCTCTTGTCAATCAGCGCCCGGATCTCGTCGAGCGCCTCTTCCGACAGGTCGTGATCGTCGACCAGCCGCGCGACGAGCGTCGCCGGCGCATTGTCGAAGAGTTTTTCGGAAAGGTTCTTCAGCGAACGCGACTGATAGGCGTCCTTGCTCAGCGTCGCTGTGTAGATGAAGGTCTTGCCCTGTTTCGTGCTGGTGACGAAACCCTTCTGTTCTAGGATGCGCAGGATCGTGGCCGCCGAGGTATAGGCAAGCTTGCGCGCCGGGGCGAGTGCCTCTTGCACGTCCCGCACGGTCGCTGCGCCCAGGTCCCAGAGCCGGGACATGAATTCCAGCTCCACCTCGGTCAGGAATTTGGTTTTCTTGTCGCTCATCTTATTGCTTTCCCGATCCAGCCCGATCCTCGGCCCCTTTCTACTAAGCTTATCGCATTTCTCAAAACCAAAGTGTGGGCTTGCCAAAGTAAGGTGGGTTTAAACCCACCTTACTTTGAGGGAATGCGCCTCAGACCTTCCAGAAGCAGAACACCCCCCATGCGATTGCGATAGCGAGGGGCCACCAGAGCGGCATGCCAATGAGGCCAAGCCAGGCCATGAAGATATAGGATGTGCCAAGAAGCGTGATGAACAGCCGGTCGCCGCGCGTGGTGGTCAGGCCCAGCACACCCTGCCGTTCATCCCCGCCGGGGCGGCGGATTTCGAGCACCGTCAGAACCGCCATGGCCGAAAAGATGCCGATGAAGACAAGAAGCGTCGCCGGGGTCCAGGCCATCCAGAACGTGGGCCAGAGGGGCGCGGTCCAGGAAAAGCCCTGATCCTCGGTCTGGCCGAGAGTGCCCCAGCCTGTGGTCTGGGTGCTGGCAGCCACCGGCATCAGTGTCAGGAGGACTGTCAGAAACCTCATCACACCCTCCCCAGGGCGAAGCCCTTGGCGATGTAGTTGCGCACGAACCAGATGACGATGGCACCGGGGATAATGGTCAAAGTGCCGGCGGCCGCCAGAAGCCCCAGCTCATATCCCGCCGAGGACGCCGTCCGCGTCATCGTCGCCGCAATGGGTTTGGCATAGACCGCCGTCAGGGTCTTGGCCAAGAGAAGCTCCACCCAGGAAAACATGAAGCAGAAGAAGGCGGCGACCCCCACGCCTGCCTTGATCGTCGGCAGGAACACTTGCGTGAAGAAGCGCGGGAAGGAATAGCCGTCGACAAAGGCCGTCTCATCCAGTTCCTTCGGCACGCCGCCCATGAAGCCTTCCAATATCCAGACCGCGAGCTGGATGTTGAAGAGGCAATGGGCGAGTGCGACCGCGATATGGGTGTCGAAAAGTTCCATCGCGGAATAAAGCTGGAAGAACGGCAGCGCAAAGACCGCCGCCGGGGCCATGCGGTTCGTGAGAAGCCAGAAGAAAAGCTGCTTGTCGCCAAGGAACCGGTAGCGAGAGAAGGCGTAGGCGGCTGGCAGTGCCACGGTGACCGAAATCACCGTATTGATCGTGACGTAGAGGATCGAGTTGATATAGCCCCAATACCAGGTCGGATCGGTAAAGATCGTCCGGTAGCTCTCCAACGTCCATTTCTGCGGGAAAAGCGAGAAGCCGCCAAGGATCTCTTGCGTGGTCTTGAAGCTCATCGCCACCAGCCAGTAGATCGGCAACATCAGGAAGATGATATAGAGGATCGGAATGATTGATCTTTTGCGCATGTCGGATCCCCTATTTCACATCGTGCCGCGTCATCAGCGTGTAGAAGAGCCACGAGACGAACAAAGTGATGGCGAAGTAGATGAGTGACATCGCCGCCGCAGGCCCAAGGTCGAACTGCCCCAGCGCGATTTTCACAAGGTCGATGGAAAGCAATGTCGTGGAGTTGCCGGGGCCGCCGCCGGTCAGCACGAAGGGCTCGGTATAGATGTTGAAACTGTCCATGAAGCGCAAGAGGACGGCGATGGTCAGCACCTGCTTCATCTTCGGCAACTGGATGTAGCGGAAGACCGCCCAGTTCGACGCGCCGTCGATCTTGGCCGCCTGATAATAGGCGTCGGGGATCGAGACGAGGCCCGCATAACACAGAAGCACCACAAGCGAGGTCCA
This sequence comes from Albidovulum sp., assembly GCF_049646345.1. GTDB lineage: Bacteria > Pseudomonadota > Alphaproteobacteria > Rhodobacterales > Rhodobacteraceae > Albidovulum. The sequence goes on from NZ_JBARVQ010000752.1 coordinate 3,054, forward strand.
GTGCCAGACATCCATGGTGATGATCGTGACCCAGGCGGCAACCGGGCTGCGGGTCATGTTGTAGTCGATGCCAAGGACGTGGTTCATGAAATAGCCCAGAAGGCCGATATCCGGCAGAGTGAAGATGTTCCACATCGCGCCGACGACGTTCCACGGGATCAGCATCGGCAGCGCCATGGTGACAAGGCAGACCGGCACCCAGAACCCTTTTCGCGGCATCGAAAGCGCGATGATTACGCCCAAAGGCACCTCGATTGCGAGGATGGTGAAGGTGAACAGGAACTGCCGCCCAAGGGCTGCGTGGAACCTGTCGGAGCGCAGGATATCCTGAAACCAGCCGAGCCCGTGCCAGAAGAACTGGTTGTTGCCGAAGGTTTCCTGCACCGAATAGTTGACGACCGTCATCATCGGCACAAGCGCGTTGAAGGCGACGAGTATGAGGACGGGAAGGACGAAGAACCAGGCCCTCTGATTGACCTTGCGCATCAGGCGGCCCTTTCCTGTTTGGTGGCGATCCAGCCGTCGCGGTAGAGCCGGGTCTGGTCGGGGCGGAAGCTAAGATGGACACCATCGCCCTGCCCCGGCACCGTGCCTTCGACAATGGCGCTGACCTTCGTATCGCCTGCCATCGCCTCGACCACGGAATGACGGCCAAGGTCCATGACCTTGCGCACCGTCGCCGCGATACCGGTATCGCCCAGCATCACATATTCCGGCCGGACGCCGATCTCGTGCCGACCTGTCCCTGATGCCACCGCACCTTCCAGCGCGATCTGCTGTCCGGCGAAGAAGGCCGCCCCATCGCGCAATTCGGCGGGCAGGACATTCATACCGGGCGAGCCGATGAAATGGCCGACAAAGGTATGGGCGGGCCGTTCGAACAGATCGACCGGAGTGCCGATCTGCACAACCTCGCCATCCTGCATCACGACGACCTGATCGGCGAAGGTCAGAGCCTCGGTCTGGTCATGGGTGACATAGATCATCGTCACGCCGACCTTCTGGTGCAGTTCCTTGAGCTTCGAGCGCAATTTCCATTTCAGATGCGGGTCGATCACCGTCAGCGGCTCATCGAACATGATGACGTTGACATCATCGCGCACAAGGCCACGGCCCATGGAGATCTTCTGCTTGTTGTCGGGCGACAGATGCGCGGCGCGGGTGCGCAGCATCTCGGTCACGTCCAGCATCTCGGCGATCTCCTCGACGCGGGCCTTCACGCGGCTTTCATCAACGCCACGATTGCGCAGGGGAAAGGCGAGATTGTCGTAAACGGTCATCGTGTCGTAGATCACCGGGAACTGGAACACCTGCGCAATGTTGCGCTGATCGGGCGGCAGGCCGGTCACATCCTTGCCGTCAAACAGGATGCGCCCCTCGGACGGGGGCAAAAGCCCCGAGATGATGTTGAGAAGCGTGGACTTGCCGCAACCCGAGGGGCCAAGCAGCGCATAGGCCCCGCCATCCTGCCAGTCGAGGTTCAACTCCTTCAGCGCATAGTCCCCGGGCCCTTTCGGATCGGCCATGTAGGAATGGCGCAGCTTGTCGAGGGTGATCTTGGCCATGTTTGGTCCTCAGACGGCAAGCGCGCCGTCGGGCGCGAAATAGAAGCAATGGGCGGGGTCCATGAAGAACTGATGATCCTCGCCCACCCGGTAGGGATGCACACCGGACGCAAGCGAGACCCAGATATCGGACCCCATGCGGAAATGCGCGGTGGATTCCGAGCCCGAAAGCTCGGTGATCTGCACCGTGCCGGTCATCGGCACATGCGCCTCATGCGAGCGGACGGGGCTGACATAGTTCGGGCGGATCGCGACGGTATAGGTGCCGTCCGTCAGGCCCGCTGCCGCACCCGAGAGGGTCCAGCCAACCCCGTGGCCCAGCTCCATCCGCTCGCCCTTCTTGGTGACGGATGCCGAGTTGATCGGCGGGTCGGAAAAGACCCGCGCCGAGGCCAGCGAATTCGGTTTGCGATAGATCTCGGCCGTCGGACCGAACTGGGTGACGTGGCCGTCCTGAATCAAGGCCGTCCTGCCGCCCACCATCAGTGCCTCGGCGGGTTCTGATGTGGCATAGACCACGACCGCACCACGGCCCGCAAAAAGCTCGGGCAATTGATCGCGCAATTCCTCACGTAGCTTGTAGTCGAGATTGGCGAGCGGTTCGTCGAGGAACACGGCGGTCGATTCCTTGGCGATGGCGCGCGCAAGCGCGGTGCGCTGCTGCTGGCCACCCGACAATTCATGTGGGCGGCGGTTCAGCATGGGGCGCAGTTGCAGCACATCCGCCGCTGACTCTACCCGTCCTTCAATTTCCGACTTTGCCACGCCTGCGACCCGCAAGGGGGAGGCGATATTGTCGAAAACCGTCATATGCGGATAGTTCACGAAGAACTGGTGGACGAGGCTGATATTGCGCTTCTGCGGGCTCATCCCCGTCACGTCCTGCCCGTCCATCAGGATCTGCCCCGACGCCACCCGGTCAAGCCCGGCCATCAGCTTGATCAGCGAGGTCTTGCCCGATCCCGTCTCACCCAGAAGGACGTTGAAACGCCCCGGCTCAAGCACGAGCGATGTTTCCTTGATATGCGTCACCTGCCCCACGCGCTTGGTGATCGCCTTCAGTTCCAGCGCCATGTCCCCTCCCCGAGGTATCGCCTGTGTCATTGGTGGGAAAGGCCGGGGTGTCGCGACCCCGGCCCGGTCCCGCCCGGATGATCCGGACGGGAGTGTATCAGGGCCTCAGTTTTCGGCCCATTGCTGGATCAGCTCATCATAGTTGATGGTCTCACCCTGCGGCTTCTCATTGTCGAGCTTTGCATGGGGCCCGCCTTCCTTGCCGAGCCATTCCGAGGGATCGACCTCGGGGTTCAGACGCGGGCCGCAGCCGCCATAGACGCCCGCCGCCTCATCCGCCGCCTGCATCCGGGCCATGGTGATGTCCATTTCCTCGGCCAGACGGTCCATCGCCTGTTGCGGCGTGAAGGCACCCGAGTTCACATCACCGATCTGCTGCCACCAGATTTGCGCCAGCTTCGGATAGTCAGGCACGTTGATGCCCGTGGGCGACCAGCGCACGCGGTCGGGCGAGCGGTAGAACTCCACGAGACCACCAAGCTTCGGCGCGCGTTCGGTGAAGCTTTCATGCCGCACGGTAGAGTCGCGGATGAAGGTCAGACCGACATGGGACTTTTTCACGTCGACCGTCTTCGACACCACGAACTGGGCATAGAGCCAGGCCGCCTGCGCCCGGTCTTCCGGCGTGGATTTGAGGAAGGTCCATGACCCCACATCCTGATAACCGACCTTCTGGCCTTCTTTCCAGTAAGGACCATGCGGGCTGGGCGCCATGCGCCATTGTGGCATGCCCTCGTCATCGACGGTGTTGTTGCCTTCCGATTTCGGCTTCACCATGTCGGCGGTGAAAGCGGTGTACCAGAAGATCTGCTGGGCGACATTGCCTTGGGAAAGCGCCGGCAGCGACTGGTAGAAGTCGTAAGACGCAGCCCCCGGAGGTGCGTATTTCCGCAGCCATTCGTCCCATTTGGCGATCGCATAGACCGCAGCCGGGCCGTTCGCTTCCCCACCGCGCGACACGCTCGCACCGGCCGGGTTGCACGAGCCCGCTTCCATGCGAATGCCCCATTCGTCGATCGGCACACCGTTCGGCTCTCCCGGAGACCCCGCACCGGCCATTGAGAGCCAGGCGTCGGTCATCCGCCAGCCAAGGTCCGGCGCACGCTTGCCGTAGTCCATATGGCCGTAGATCGGGGTGCCGTCGATTTCCTTCACGTCATTGGTGAAGAACTCGGCGATATCCTCATAGGCCGACCAGTTGACCG
>NZ_JBARVQ010000753.1:0-3210 GCF_049646345.1 Albidovulum sp.
AGATTTCAACGCGTTAGGTGATGAGTTATGTTTCAGGTTAAACGCGAAACGCTGTAGAGCCGGGTTATGGTCATTGCCCCCAGCGCTCCCCGGCCTGATTTGTAATGGTGTCAAAACCAGCAGCGCCAAAAAAGAATGGGGCCCAAGGCCCCATCAAAGCTTCAAGACATGACGCCTGTGCTCAGGCGGCTTTTCCTGAAACCGGATATCCTTCGAAGATCAACTGCCCGACCCGAACCAGAATCTTTCCGTTGTCGAGCTGACGCTCGAAGATTCCCTGTACGGAAACACAGCTTCCAAGTGTGATGGTGCGCAGCATCGCATAAACTCCCCAACATACGGGCTGCTCTGAGTGTAGTGGCAACTCATTAACAGGGAACCAATGACTAGCCCGATCATGTAGCCACATTCCTTTCGCTTTGGAAACGATTATTATTGACCGTTTCGTGTGAGCGGAATGTTGCTTCAACCTATAGTTGCGCATCTTTTCGCGGGTGTCAAAGCCAATCGCGCAAAACGGGAATTAATGGAATGTCAGCCGGGGGCATCGGGTAGTTCCGCAGGTCCCTGGCCCGGACCCAAGCCAATTCCTGCCCTTCACGGGCATGGGGTGTGCCTTGCCATTTGCGGCAGGCAAAGACCGGCATCAGCAGATGGAAGCTGTCATAGGAATGGCTCGCGAAGGTAAGGGGCGCGAGGCAGCTTTTCCAGGTGTCGATGCCGAGTTCTTCGTGCAGTTCACGGATCAACGCGGCCTCGGGCGTTTCGCCCGGCTCGACCTTGCCGCCGGGAAACTCCCAAAGACCAGCCATGGACTTGCCTTCGGGTCGACGGGCAAGAAGCACCCGCCCGTCGACATCGATCAAGGCAACAGCCGAAACCAGAACGACCTTCACGGCTGATGCATCGTCCTTCACGACCGGTAATCGGCGTTGATGTCGATATAGCCGTGGGTCAGATCGCAGGTCCAGACGCTCTTCGACGCCTTGCCAAGCCCCAGATCGACCTGAATCAACAGCGCATTGCCCTTCATATAGGCCGAGGTCTGTTCTTCCGAATAGTCCGGGCTGCGCCAGCCGTTCTCAGCCACCAGAATGTCGCCAAAACGGATCGACAACTTGTCGCGATCGGCCTTGCCGCCGGATTTGCCGACTGCCATGACGATGCGGCCCCAATTGGCGTCTTCACCGGCGATGGCGGTCTTGACCAGAGGCGAATTGGCGATGGCCATGGCGATGCGGTGGGCATTGGCGGCATCGGAGGCACCTGTTACGCGCACCTCGACGAACTTGGTGGCGCCTTCGCCGTCCTTCACCACCTGATGGGCAAGGTCCAGCATCACGTCGCGCAGGGCCGCCTCGAACGCCTTGGCCGGTTTCGACCGCATATCGGCGATCTCGGCGGCCTTCGACTTGCCGGTCGCGGCAACGATCAGGGCATCGGAAGTGGAGGTGTCGCTGTCCACCGTGATCGCGTTGAAGGTTTGGTCAACCTGACGCGAGACGATCTTTTGCAGATTGGCGGCCGAGATTTTCGCATCGGTGAAGATATAGACCAGCATCGTCGCCATATCCGGCGCGATCATGCCCGATCCCTTGGCGATACCGGCGATGCGGATCTTGCCGGCGTCGGTTTCCACCTCGGCCGATGCCCCTTTCGGGAAGGTATCGGTCGTCATGATCGCCCGTGCGGCCAGCTCAATCGCATCGTCCGAGAGCGCGGCTTTCAGATCGTCGAGTTTCGCCGTTATGCGCTCATGCGGCAGGGGTTCGCCGATGACGCCGGTGGAGGAGGAGAAGACCCGCGATACCGGCATGGCCAAAGCCTTGGCCACGCCGCCGGTCACTGCATCGACCGCTTCCTGCCCCAGGGCGCCGGTAAACGCGTTGGCATTGCCGGAATTGACGATGATCGCCGCGCCATCCTTTGGCCCGGCCGCCAGTTTCAGCTTGGCCTGACAGTCCAGAATGCAGGCCGCGCGGGTCGATGAGCGGGTGAAGGCCCCGGCGATAGCTGTGCCGGGGGCAAGCCGGGCCAGCATCACATCGGTGCGGTTCTTGTAACGCACATTGGCCTCGACCGTGGCGAATTCGACGCCTGCGATCTTTGGCAAAGACGGAAAACCGTCCTTCGGCGCAAGGGGGGAAACCGGGTGTGCCGTCTTGGTCTTGGCAGCAACCGCGCTGGCCATGTCCGAGATCGCACCACTCATGGCATTGTAGGCATCGCCTGCGGCCTCTTCCAGCTGCGGGCGGACATCCTCATCAAACTGCTTGCGCAGTTTCTTGAGCTTGCCTTTCAGCTTCTTTGCCTCGGACTTCCAGTCATTGCCTTTCTTGGCCATCGCCAATCCCCTTGCTGGAGTGTTCAGTTATCAAGAAGTTCAGAGTTTTTCAGGATTGCCGGGTCGATACCTTCGACTGTCTTTTCGACCTCTGCGGCGTCAGTCAGTGCCTTGACCTTTTCTTCGACGGCGCTGCCCTGAAGTTCGCCTGCCAGTTCATCGCGCACATCCTCGATGGTCGGGGCGGCGGCGCTGCGGGTCTCGTTCAGCTTGATGATGTGCCAGCCGAACTGGGTCTGAACCGGGTCGGAAACCTGACCGGGCTCCATACCGATGACCACATCCTCGAACGGTTTGACCATCATGCCGACGCCAAACCAGCCAAGATCACCGCCATTGGGCCCCGACGGGCCGGTGGACTTTTCCTTGGCCGTCGCGGCAAAGTCAGCACCGCCGTCAATCTCGGCCTTGATCGCCTTTGCCTCTTCCTCGGTCTCGACAAGGATATGGGCCGCGTTGAATTCCTTGCCGGGTTCAACGCTGGAATAGCGTTCGTTAAAGAGTGCTTCGATTTTTTCGTCGGTGACGGCTGCCTTGGCGACCTCATCCAGCGTTACACCCGCCAGATAGCTGCGGCGCTGGTTCTCCAGAACCAGATTATCGCGCTTGCGCAATGAGGCTTCAGCCTCGGCCGAGAGCGAGACCTGCTGGATGATCTGGTCTAGAATGCCGTCGAACAGGGTCTGGTCGTCGAGTTGCAGATACTGCGCCGGCAGGTTGTCGCGCAGTGCGATCATATGGCCGAGCGTGATCTTGGTGCCGTTCACGGTTGCCACGACGGTATCGGCCGTCGGGTCTTCGGCACAGGCCGCGCCGGTCAGTGCCAGCGACAGGGCAAAAGCGCCGAGAATGTGGGCCGGTTTCAA
>NZ_JBARVQ010000754.1:0-15798 GCF_049646345.1 Albidovulum sp.
GAACCAGATTGACCTGCCCCATGACTTTCTGGCGCAATCCATGCAGAAAGGTTTCCTGCGTGAAATCCTCAAGCCGCGCGAAGGTGACGTCGCCACCATAGGAAACGGCCGCATCAAACGGACCGACCTGCTGATACATGGCCCGGACCGCCGCGTGGTTGGCCATGTCGAGACGTACATCGCCAGCGGACCGGCCCACTGTCACGATCTCATGCCGCTTGCCCAGTTCATCCTGCACGATCCGGCCGATATCGCCGGACGCCCCCACCAGAATGATCTTCATGCCTTGCCGCCCCCTATCTCGTCATACCGGGCCATCTTGCCGGCCAGCAGGCTCCGGCACCGGTCAATCTGCGCCTGACGGTCAGCAAGGCGGCGGTCATGGGCAAGAAGCATCGCCTTGCGCCCGCCAACCGTGGCATCGCCTGCCCGGTAGAGCGCCGCGAAATCGCGCATCTCCGCCATCGGCATACCGGTCTCGCGCAGCGAGGCCAGAAGCGTCAACCAGTCCAGCTCCTTCGTCATGAACCGCCTTTGCCCGTCGGCCCCGCGCGCGATGGCAGGGCAGAGGCCGATCCGCTCGTAATAGCGGATCGTTGCAATACTCAGGCCGGATTGCGTGGCAATTTCCGATATTCTCATGATCGTCCCCGTGCTGACCAATACGGCCTAGCGACCTGAAGCAGCTTCAGGTCAAGCCCTTTCAGCAGGCCCGGAGATCACGCACCGCGCCGGGACCAACTCGAAGCCCCGTCCCGGATGTGATCCAGGGCGGCGGGTGTCACTTTTCGAACAGGTCGCTCTGCCCGGCCACGCGCGGTGCGACCAGCCCGAGATGGATCCAGGCTTTCTGCGCCAGCATACGCCCGCGCGGCGTGCGTTGGATCAGGCCCTGCTGCAAGAGGAAGGGCTCGATCACCTCTTCGATCGCGTCACGGCTTTCGGAAAGGGCCGCTGAGATCGTCTCGACCCCGACCGGCCCGCCGGCATAGTTTTCCGCCACCAGCGTCAGATAGCGCCGGTCAGCCCCGTCGAGACCAAGGTGATCGACGCCAAGCCGCGTAAGAGCACTATCAGCAATCTCGCGTGTCAGCCTGCCATCTCCTTCGACCAGCGCGAAATCGACAACGCGGCGCAGAAGCCTTCCCGCAATACGCGGCGTACCGCGGGCGCGTTTGGCAATCTCCAGCGTGCCTGCTGGGTCCGAGGATATGCCCATCAGCCGCGCACCGCGGGTGACGATGTGGTCAAGCTCAGGCACGGTGTAGAATTGCAGCCGGGTCGGAATGCCGAACCGGTCGCGAAGCGGCGTCGTCAGCAGGCCGAGCCGTGTTGTGGCACCGACCAGCGTGAAAGGCTGCAACTCGATCCTGACCGTCCGCGCCGCGGGGCCTTCACCGATCACAAGGTCCAGTTCGAAATCCTCCATCGCGGGATAGAGAACCTCCTCCACCGCCGGGTTCAGCCGGTGAATCTCGTCAATGAAAAGGACATCCCGCGCCTCAAGATTGGTCAGGATCGCGGCAAGATCGCCTGCCCGCGCCAGAACCGGACCCGAGGTCATGCGGAAACTGACGCCCAGCTCCTTCGACATGATCTGCGCCAGTGTCGTCTTGCCAAGGCCGGGGGGGCCGTGAAAGAGCGTATGGTCCATCGCCTGACCGCGCCGCTTGGCGCTTTCGATGAAAACGCGCAGGTTCGCCCGCGCCTCTTCCTGCCCGACGAAATCGGACAGGGCCTGCGGGCGCAGCGACCGGTCAGCATCCTCAGGCTGGGGGGCCGGACGAAGGGTGGGATCGGGCTCCATCGTCGTCATCCCTTCGGCGCCAGAAGTTTCAGCGCCGCGCGGATCAGGGTCGGTGTCGTGGCGCTGTCATCGGCACCGGACGCCTCGGCCACGGCACTGGCGGCCTCGCCCTGACCATAGCCGAGATTGATGAGGGCCGAGAGTGCCTCGGCGGTGGCGCTGGCCGAGGCGGAAGGTTGCGGTTTGGGGGCAGTGGCCTTGCGCGGGGCCGGATTGGGTTCGATCACCTCATCGGCGCCCGATGTATCGACGCTGAGCGCACCTCCAAGGGCCATGACTGCGGGGGCCTTGTCCTTCAGCTCATGTACGATCCGCTGCGCCAGTTTCGGCCCCACACCCGGCGCGGCCTTCACCGCCGCCGCGTCGCCCAAAGCGATGGCGCGACCGACGCCTTCGGCCCCGAGCGTCCCGAGGATTGCCATCGACGCCTTGGCCCCGACGCCCTGCACCGTGGTCAGCAGCCGGTGCCACTCCTTTTCCAAGAGTGTCGGAAACCCGAAGAGCTGCAACAGATCCTCGCGCACCAGCAGATCGGTATAAAGCGCCACCGCCTCGCCCACCGGCGGCAGGCTGGCGGCCGTGCGCTGCGAGACATGGACGACATAGCCCACACCGCGCACATCGATCAGGACGTGATCCATCGCCCGGTGCAGGATCACTCCGGCAATCCGCCCGATCATGCCGCCCCCCTGATGGCCTGCGCCAAACGGCCCGCGCTTTGCAGGTGATGGGCATGGCAGATAGCGATGGCGAGCGCATCGGCGGCATCGGGCCCGGCCAGTTCCACGCCTGGCAACTGAAAGCGCACCATATGCGCGATCTGGCCCTTATCGGCATGGCCAACGCCGACAACTGCCTTCTTGACGGCGTTCGGGGCATATTCGCCGACGGCAAGGCCCGCCTGTGCCGGAACCAGCATCGCGATACCGCGTGCCTGACCCAGCTTCAGGGTGCCTGCCCCATCCTTGTTGACGAAAGTCTGTTCCACCGCCGCCGCATCCGGCGCATGATCTGCAACGATCCGCGTCAGGGCGTGGTACAGCGACAGGAGACGCTGGGCGAGATCATCGCCTTCGGATTGGATGATGCCGTTTGCGACATGGCTGAGTCGCGATCCTGCGACCTCGATCACCCCCCAGCCGAGGTTCCGTAAGCCCGGATCGATCCCGAGAACGCGCATCTGCTCCCTCATATGTTGCTTTTTTCACACGACTAGCACGAATAGCGAACATCGCAAAGGAAGAAAGCCGGGAAGCGACTGATCACGGATGCGCGACTATTCGGGGCGGAAATCGTCACCGGGAAGGTGGAAAACGACATTTTTGCCCCTCAAGGAAACCCTATTGTTTTAGGAACTTACGGCGAAATTGAGGCTTGCGCAAAGTGCATGCCGGGCATGCGATTCCGTTACTTGCTGCGACGCAGCGCGAGGTCTATCTGCCGCTTCAACGAGACGCGTCATGGGGACGCGCCATCGAAGACAAGGAAACGACCATGGCTGTTTATGAAGCCCACCGCCCCGTCGCCGGTTCGATCTCCGGCATCTTCGGTCTGTTCGTCTCGGCCTTCGCCGGCTGGAACGACGCCCGTGTGACGCGCTCTGCGCTGTCCAAGCTGTCGGATCGTGAACTGGACGATATCGGTCTGTCGCGTGGCGACATCGAGATGATCGCATCGCGGGGCTGAGCGCCACACGATACGCGCGACTTCGATCGCCAAAGGCCGTGCCGGGGATGCCCGACACGGCCTTTCTGTTTTCTCATGCGGCACTACGGACTGGTCTGATTTTGCCCTTCGCGGACATTGCCATCAGTGCAACCTTAGCCGGGCGGGTGCCTGCCCGTGGGGGGCGCAGCGACATCTGCTCTGGGCGGTCTATGGCGGCAATGTCCCGCTTGGCAGACCGCAACAACCCTAGGAAAGCGGATCAGAACAGGTATTTGCGAAGCTGTTCGGAAACCGCGACCGTCAGCGGGTCCGCACGCAGCACATAGGCGCCCGTCCGGTCGGCCCAATCCCCGGCCTCAAGCGTGGCGATGCGGCCCTGATATTGTTCCGGCCCGACTGAGGCATGGACCGCAGCCTTGATCCCGACAACCGTCATAAGGACCAGAACCAGAGGACCAAGGAAACCCTTGCGGTTCGCCCGGTTCCGCTTCGCCTTGTAGAAGGACATGCCGAGGGTGCCTTCGGCCTCGAACCCGCCGCCGGCCGCGTGAACCTTTTCAATCCGTCCGACCCGGCCATAAAAATTCTGCAAATTCCGGTCGACCATATGTCTCTCCCAACTCGCAATCACCCCCGTGAGCGTCGAAGGTGCGGTCGAATTATGGCAAGAATGGGGCGCGACGCTACGTCAGCCTTATTGATCGCGACGAAGAACCAATGTCGTCCACTCTGTGATTTCGTCCCGGGATACGAGACAAAAACCCGCCTTTGTATACACACTCGTAACCTCGTCTGCCTGACTGTTGAGGATACCGGACAGAATCACATAGCCCCCGGGGGCGGCAGAAGCTGCCATATCCGGGGCCAGGTCGATCAGCGGACCCTTGAGGATATTGGCGAAAATAAGATCATAGAGCGCACGGGCCGCCAGATCGGGATGCGCGAAGCCCATTGCCTCGACACAAGTCACCCGGCCTTCCAGCCCGTTCGCCGCGACATTCGCCACGGCGACATCGACTGCAACCGGATCGATATCCGAGGCGATGACCGCATCGGGCCAGATCGCGGCGGCACCCATCGCCAGAACCGCGGTGCCGCAACCGATATCGGCGACATTGCGTCCCCGGAACCCGGCCCGGTCCAGCCGGTCGAGCGCCAGAAGGCAGCCCTTGGTCGTGCCGTGATGTCCGGTGCCAAAGGCCATGGCCGCCTCAATCAGCAACGGCACGGTGCCCTCAGGCACCTTGTCCGCGTCATGACTGCCATAGACAAAGAACCGCCCCGCCTCGACCGGTTGCAGATCGCGCCTGACATGGGCGACCCAGTCGGTTTCGGGTACTTCCGAGACAACGAAGGGTTTCGCGCCATAGATCGCCGCCATCAGGGCCAATTCGATATCGTTCGGCTCTTCCTCGAAATAGGCGCCGACCTCATGGCGGCCCGAGCCGTCTTCGATCTCGAAGCAGCCGATGCCGGTCGGTTCGGGCAGGAAGTTCTCCATCGCCTCGGCCAGAGCTTCGGCAGAGTCCTTGTCGGCAAGGGTGGTCAGCGCGGAATAGGTCGGCATGGGTGGATCCCCGGGGATAACACAGCGTGATGCGCTATAGCCCCCGCGCGGGGATGCCCGCAACCCGTGATCCGGGGGCGACATCGCGGGACACGACCGCGCCTGCCGCGACGATGGCGCTGTCACCGATGGTCACACCCGGCAGGATGATCGCGCCGCCGCCGATCCAGACGTCGCGCCCGATGGTGACAGGCAGCGCACGTTCGATGCCCGCGTGTCGCTTTTCGGCGTCGCGGTGATGGTCGGCGCAGTAGATATGCACGCCCGGCCCCAGCATCGAATGCGCTCCGATTGTCACCGGCGCGGAATCCAGCACCACGCAGCCCGTATTCAGATAGACCCGGTCACCGAGCGTCAGGTTGATCCCGTAGGAACAGTGAAACGGCGCCTCGATCCGGCAATCACGCCCTATCGTGATCAGGTCAGCCAGGAGCGGCGCGCAAGCTCCGCGCGCATCGGGGTCCATCACCGCATGCTGATGACAGGCCCGCCGCGCCGCACGACGCAGGGCCTCAAATTCTTCGCCCAGACAGGAATACCACTCCCCGCTCGCCATGATCTCGCGCCGCGAACGGGGCATGGGTCAGGCCTTGAGCCCGATCGGGCAGGTCACGCCGGTGCCGCCGATACCGCAATAGCCCGACGGATTCTTGGCGAGGTATTGCTGGTGGTAGTCCTCGGCGAAATAAAACTTGCTCGCCGGTTTGATCTCGGTCGTGATCGGGCCGTAGCCCGCACCTTTCAACCGTTCGGCATAGACCTTGCGGCTGGCCTCGGCAGCCTCGGCCTGCGCATCGGTGTAGGTGTAAATGCCAGACCGGTACTGGGTGCCGACATCGTTGCCCTGCCGGTCGCCTTGGGTCGGGTCGTGGCCTTCCCAGAAGACCTTCAGCAGATCGTCATAGCTGATGACCGCAGGATCATAGATCACCCGCACGACCTCATTCTGCCCGGTCATGCCGGTGCAGGTCTCCTTGTAGGTCGGATTGGGTGTAAGGCCCGCGGAATAGCCGACCATGCTCAGCCAGACCCCGTTGAGCTGCCAGAACTTGCGCTCTACGCCCCAGAAACAACCCATGCCGAACATCGCCTCTTCCATGCCCTCGGGCACCGGCGATTTCAGCGGGCGGTGAAAGATGAAATGCGCCTCTGCCGTCGGGATCGGCTCGGCCCGGCCCGGCAGGGCGTCATCTTTCGTCGGCATCGTGGATTTCTTTCCGAAAAGGGCGTTCAGCATTTTTGGCTCCTATTCAGCGGCGGTGGCGACGGCCTCCGTCCGGTTCAGGGACCTTATATAGCGCCAGGCGAGCCATGCCGCCACAATGCCCGCGATCACATTGGCGAGCGCGTTGGCCCAGACGACGCCCACCGCGCCGGTCGTGACGGTAAAGGCGATGCCCAGCGGCAGCATCAGAACCCCGTCGCGGAACCAATTCGCACCGGTCGACCACAAGGGCCGGGCAAGGTTGTTGAAGGTCGCATTGGCGACGAAAAGCGCGCCGGTAAAGATGAAGGCCCCGGCGGCATAGTAAGTGAAGGCTTCGACAATCGCAGCACCCTCGGAGGAAAGCCCGAAGGAGCGGATGATCGGTCCGGTCAGCGCCGCCATGATCGCCCATGTGGCCAAAGTATAGACCGCACAGAACTTCAGTGCCGCCCAGTAGGCGCCCTCGACCCGGTCGGGGCGGCGGGCGCCGTAATTCTGGCCGATGATTCCGCCGATGGCACCGGACAAGGCGAAGATGCCACCGAAGGCGAGGATCGTCAGCCGCATCACCACGCCCCAGCCCGCCACCGCACTTTCACCGAATTCCGCCACTTCGCGCGTCAGGATCCAGTTGCCGAACGGCGTCGAGATCTGCGTCACGATGGCGGGCAGTGCGATGCCCAGATAGGGGGGCATATAGGTCGGGATGTCCCCGCGCACCGGCCGCGCCAGCATGTCGTGGGTGCTGATCACGAACCAAAGCCCCACACCGAACATGGCAACCCGTGCCGCTACGATGGACCAGGCCGCCCCGGTCACACCCCAGCCCGCCCAGACGATCAGCAGGGGATCAAGAACCACCGCGACCGCGCCCGCAACCATCGTCACGGCCATTGACCGCCAGGCATCGCCCACCGCACGCAGGATCGCCGAGGCGCAGATGGCCGCCGCAATCAGCGGCATGGAGGGCAGCGTGACCGACAGGAAATGCTCGGCCAGTGCCAGAACCTCGCCCTCGGCGCCCGTGGCCTGCAGCACCGGAATGCGGAAGACATAGATCAATGCGGCGACGATGGCCTGCACCCCGGCAGTCAGCAGCATCGCCAGCGTCGCAATGCGCCGCGCGCACTCCCGGTCGCCCTGCCCGATGGTGCGCGACACAAGCGCCACCGCCCCGATCATCATGCCGATGGCGATGGAGAAAACCGCGAACTGGATCGTGCCCGCCATACCGACGGCGGCGATCATCGCCTCGACCCGAAGCTGCGAAATCCACCAGAGCGCGAGGAAATCGACAAGAAACGTGAACGAGAGCCCCATCGCCCCGGACAGCGACATGACCACGACATGCCGCATCAGGCTGCCGGTGACGAACTTGCCCTGCGCCCCGCTCATTCCGCCGCCACCGGCAGGCCGCTGGCAAAGATCGTCTCATGCCCCGGTTCGGGATGGCGTGGGATCATCAGCGCCAGGATGAGCGACACAGCCGCCATTCCAGCCGCCAGCCCAAAGACAGCACCGGGCGAGACCACCCAGAGATAGCCCAGAAGCGCGGGCAGAAAGACCGCCGCGATATGATTGATGGTGAAGGCCACCGCCGCCGTCGGCGCAATATCCCCGGGGCTCGCGATTTTCTGGAAATAGGTCTTCAGCGCGAAGGCGAGCGAGAAGAACAGGTGGTCGAGCACGTAAAGAACCGCCGCCACGACCACACCCCAGCCGAACCAGTAGATGCCGCCATAGGCGAGGAACACCATGAGCAGCCCGGCATATTCGAAGAGCAGCGCATTGCGTTCCCCGAACCGGCCCACGGCTTTGCCCATCAAGGGCGCGAAGAGCATATTGGCAAGGTAGTTGATCAGGAAAAGTGCGGTGACCTCATGCACCTCAAACCCAAAGCGTTCAACCATCATGAAGGCCGCAAAGACGATGAATATCTGCCGCCGGGCACCGGCCATGAACTGCATCAGATAATAAAGCCAATAGCGGCGGCGCAGCACGAAATGCTTCAGCTGCGGCTCGGGTGCCTCGAATTGCGGATAGGCAAGTGCTGCAAATATGGCGATGGCCAGCGTCAGGCCGCCCGAGAGACCATAGACGACACCGTAGCTCAGCTCGAACGTCTTCCAGGTCAACACGATCAGCCCGTAAGCCACCAGCGACGCGCCCGAGCCGATGGCGACGATCCAGCCGATCACCTGCGGCGCGTGCTTCTTGTCGATCCATTGCAGTTGCAGCGACTGGTTGACCGTCTCGAAATAGTGAAAGCCGATGGACGACAGAAGCGTCACCATCAGGATGCCGCCGAAACTGGGAAACATCGCGGTCACCGCCGTCGCCGCGCCCAGTAGCGCCAGCGCGATCAGCGCCAGCACCTGTTCGCGCATCGCCCAGAGGAGGACGATGACGCCGATGGCCAGAAAGCCGGGGATTTCGCGCACTGTATGCAGCCAGCCGATCTCGACCCCGGTAAACCCCGCCGCCTCTTTCACAAAGTTGTTCAGAAGTGCCGACCAGGTCGCGAAGGCAATCGGCATTGCCGCCGCCATCAGGAACAAAAGAAAGGCGGGCCTGCGCCAGCGCGGCAAGCTTTCGGCGTCTTTCAGGGTGATGGAGCGCATGAACATGCGCCCGACATACGCCGCTTTCGCGACCTTGGCGAGAGCACCCGCGCACAGGCAATTCGGCTACTTCGCACAGGCATGACTTAGATCAAGGAGGATATATTCACATTCCGGCATGAGACTTCAAAACCGGAGGGCCTATTGGACATCCTAACCCTTGTCGACGCAATCGGCGAACGCTCCTCGGCGGCCCTGCTTGGTCTTGCCACCGGCATCGTCTTTGGCGTGGCGGCCCAGCGCTCGCGGTTCTGCCTGCGCGCGGCTTGCGTCCAGTTTGCGCGACGACTGAACCTGTCCCGGTATGATTCCGCTCCGATTGGATGCTGACCCTGAGCGTGGTGCAGGTTCTGGCAGGGCTGATCACCGGCGATGTTCCGGTAGGGTCTGATTGCTGACGGCCCAACCAATTACACGCCGGGAACACAGGTCGTGGATGAAGGCGCTGGCAGCGCATCCGCCGACTTCGGCAGAGTGACTCGGGGCGGTGTTTGAACGGGCGGTTCGTGGCCGGGTTTGGCAGACCCCGGCAATGTTGACCGCGACTTTGACCTTCATCGCGCAAGGCCATGGAAAATCCGATATCGACGCCCTCGTGCCTTGTGATTACAAAGGCCTGACAGGGGGACAGCGCCATGAACATCATCGAGTTAAAGATCACGCTTGACTACATCGATCCCGCTGTTACGCGCACCCTGCAGGTGCCAGCCAACATCCGCCTCGACCGCCTGCATCTGACAATCCAGGCCGCCATGGGATGGACCAACTCACATCTCTACATGTTTGAGGCAGGCGGTGCGACATGGGGACTGCCCGACCCAGACTTCGGTGGTGATGATCTGCCTGCCAACAAAACCACTCTGGCCGAGGTCATTGAGGACACCGGCGCTCATACGATCAACTATCTCTACGACTTCGGCGACAGTTGGGACCATAAGATCAGGATAGGAAAGATCAGCGAGCCCGTTCCCGGCGAACTCTACCCGCGCCTGACAGATATCGCGGGCCGTTGCCCGCCAGAGGATGTTGGCGGCGCACCCGGATACGAAGAGTTCCTCAAAGCCATGAGCGATCCCAAGCACCCGGAACATGCTGAGCTGAAAACCTGGTACGGCGACGACTTTGACCCAAACATCGCCGACAGCGACGAACTTCGCCTCGAAGTCCTCAAACTCGCCAAACGCTGGAAACCGAAAGGCAAGCGCATCAACTGATCAACATGGGGTCAAGGCACCGCTTACGATACATTTGGGAATTGATGAAGAAACGCTGGAGGTTCGGGCCATGGAGGTCACCAGCAGCAACATCGGCAATGCCGCCTTGCTGCAAGATCTATTGGGCCAGAACCTGCCCGAACGGGATCTCGGCAGCGTTACAGCAGACGGGGCCTGGGACACACGCAAATGCCGCGACACGATTGCGGCCCGCAATGCCCATGCCGTCATTCCGCGGCGCAATACCGCCAAGCCGTGGAACCCGACCAGCGCCGGGGCCGTCGCCCGGACCTACAGCGTTTCGCGTTAAACCTGAATCACCTGACGCTGCCTGAAATCAAAGATTTCAACGCGCTAGGTGATGAGTGATGCTTCAAGTTAAACGCGAAACGCTGTAGGTGCTCAGCACATCGCGATACCTGGGCCGGACGATCTGGCGAGGATACCACAGCCGAAGCAGCGTCGAGACCAGGATGCAATGTATCAAACTGCCCAGCCGATCCGTGATGGCGAGGGACTTCGACCGGCAAGTCGCGGAGATCCAGATCCGCATCGCCGTGCTCACCCGCTACACCGCACCTGGCATGCCCGGCACTGAGCCCGCGGGATAAGTCCGTCCGGGGAAAGAGGAAGTCTCCCCGTCACACGAATTGCGCAACAAAGCCGGTCATACTCCTAAAGGAAGAAGTCACTTCCATCCAACGTGAACTGACCTTCCAGCTCGATCATGAAATCTGCCACGCCATCACCATCGATATCGGCCTGCACCAGTGTTTTCGTCGCGAATTGGGAATAGCGCAGTTCGCCTTCGGCGCCGCTGAAGGCCGCGGTGCCAATGAATACGAAAGCATCATCGATGATGGATGATGTCATGGCGTCAATATTGAATAGGTTGATCAGATCCCCGGCAGATTGGTCAAAGTCCTTGATCACGTCGCGGGTGGTCTTTCCGGCCTGACTGTCACTCACATCGGTGAACCAGAACGTATCAGCGCCACTTCCGCCGTGAAGAAAGTCTTTGCCACTTCCGCCCTGAACCCAGTCTGCTCCGGCACCGCCCTTGATCGTGTCATCGCCGTTGCCGCCGAAAAGGAGGTCGTCTCCGTCTTCGCCGCGAATGCTATCCGCTCCGTCTTGCCCCCAGATTGTGTCGTTGTCGGCCATGCCGTTCAACACATCACCGCTGCTGCCCCCTTGAAGCAGATCGTCGCCATCCCCGCCATACAAAGTGTCGCGGTCACTGCCGCCGTCGAGCGTGTCGTTGCCGCTACCACCATAGAGGATATCCCTGTCGCTTCCGCCCAGAAGCGTGTCCGTTCCGGAATTGCCCTTGATGGTATCATCACCGCTGCCGCCGGACAGATTGTCAGCTCCGCCGCCACCGTGAATGACATCCGCCCCGCTTCCCCCGGTAACGAAGTCGTTGTCGGCCTCGCCTTTCAACACATCCCCGCCGCTGCCACCCTGGATAAGATCGGCACCGTCCCCGCCATATATTCTGTCGCTGCCGCCTTCGCCCCGGATATCGTCCCTGCCGTCCCCGCCATATATCTTGTCGTTGCCACTGCCGCCCCGGATATCGTCGTGGCCGCTGCCACCTGAAAGATAGTCCCTGCCCGTGTCCCCGATGAGGGTATCACTGCCCGTGCCGCCATACATGGTGTCGTTTCCGGGGCCACCATAAAGGTAGTCGTCGCCTGACCTGCCATAGACTTTGTCATTGCCCCAAGACGCGTTGACAACATCGTCTCCGCCCTTCGCGTCAATGACGTCATTCCCTTGGGTTCCGAGATAAATTTCGTCGCTTCCCGAAATCGTCTGACGCGTGACGCCGTTGGCCAAAACGGTCACCTTGCCATAAGCGGTCCGTCCGGAATCGGCCGAGGCCAGCCGAAATGGGTCGGAATCCAGTCCGAGGATCGGATCTGCCACGTTGCGCGTTGTCTGACCGACCTCAGGCACTGTCATCTGTCCGAGACTGCCGGTGTCGGGAAGTCCATCGCGCTCCATCGCCGCAAGCGAAAGAAAACTGGTCGCTGTCCTGAATTGATCGTCATCTTGACCCGCAGCATCGAACTGAGGGTCAAGCGGGGTCGGAAAGAGGAACTTTCTGATCAGCCGATCGAACATGGAATTCCCGGAAATGCGCGGACCTGCCATTGGGTGATCAATCCTTCAAGAAATCTGTTTCGGTACGCATTTCAAAAAAATGTGGCATCAAATTTCCAAGGTGCGCTGTCCATCGGGGACATCAGATCGGCACGCAAAACATGATCGATGCGTGGGTTGTCGCGCAATTTCGTGTGAGACTGGAACTGAACCTGACATAAGAGAGAAGAATGGTGCCGCTGAAGGGACTCGAACCCCCGACCCCATCATTACGAATGACGTGCTCTACCAGCTGAGCTACAGCGGCATTCTTCTCGTTCGCCGTCGCTGACAGCTTGGGAACGCTGCGGCGCGGTGGCGGGCTGATAGCATCATCGCGCGTGCGTGTGTAGCCCTAATTTTGCGCCTTCTGCCCCAGTTCTTCATCAAGGATCAGATCTGAATCCGACGGGTCCGACGCCTCCTGAGCGGCAACGGTATCGTCGGGCAATGCTTCCGGGCGGCCCACGATGAGCGGCAGCATATCGGTGCCGTTCGGCATTGCCACAGCGGAACCCGGAGCCTCGCGCCAGCTCAGCGTGTCGAAACCGTTGCAATTGCCGCAGGCGGGTGCCCATTCAGTATGGATGTTCTGGCACTTGTCGCAGACCCATTGCGGCCCCCTGCTGGCGGTCAGGGCGCGGGTCAACCAGCCGCGCACAAAGGCATCGTCTTCGCCCTCGCCCCGCGCAATCGCGGCCATGATCGTCAGGCTGCGCGCGGTGGGATGGGTTTCGGCCAGATCGCCAAGCGCGCGCCGGGCGGCCGGAAAATCCTCGGCCGCGATCAGCAGTTCGGCTTTCAGCAGGCGCGATTCCTCATGATCAGGCGCGGCCGTCAGCAGCGTCTGGAACCGTTTGAGCCGTTCGGCCGGACTTTCATCCGGCGCAATCAGCGCGAAGGCCGCTGCAAGATCGGGATGCGGCTGGGCTGACCAGGTTTTCTTCAGCACCCGCACCGCAAGTTTCGGCTTGCCATTCTGGATGTAGCTGCGCGCGGCCAGAACCGCGGCCGGGACAAGATCCGGCGACAGGCGGTTGGCCTCGATTGCTGCCTCGCGCGCCTCGATCGGGGCATCATCAGAAAAGACCTCTTTCGCTTCTTGCAGCGCCAGAACCGCGTCCCTGCGACGATAGACATCCCTTGGCAGAAGACCCTGTTTCAGCTTTGTCCCCAGCACCTCGCGTGCGCCTTTCCAGTCACCGCTGGAGGCCTGAAGCTGCAACAACGCGTCCTGCACACCTTCATGCCTGGGTTTGAGTGAGAACGCCTTTTCGGCGAGCTTCAGCGCGGTGTCGGTATCACCCTCTGACAGTTTTTGCAGCATCAGCCCGCGCACGCCGACAAAGCGCGTCCGGTCATCGGCCAGCAGACGCTTGTAGACATCGCCCGCGCGCTTGGTATCGCCCGCAAGTTCCGCGGCCTGCGCGGTAATCAGGTTGGTCAGTTCCGGCCGCCGCAGATACTTTTCGGCACGCGCGGCCTGCGCCATTGCCACCTTGCCCTCGCCCGATGCCAGCGCCATCAACCCATCGGCCAGTGCCTGAAATCCCTTGCGTTCGCGATTGCGATCGAAATAGCGGCTGACGGCCGTCTCATCCCCGTTCAGAAACCGTACGAAGGCCACGAAAAACCCCAGAAGCTTCAGGAACACCCACATCACCAGGAGCAGGACAAGCACGGCCACGACGGCCTGAACCGGCCCCAGCGTGAATTCCGTATTGGCAAGCGATATCCGGATGCCGCCGCCGGTTTCGGCCAGATATCCGGCACCCAGCGTCAAGGCTGTGACGGCTGCGACGAACAATACGATTTTTACAAAAGACCAGATCATGCCGCTCTCACCTATATTCCGCAGCCATGGCTGCAACCGCGTCAACTGCCGCAAGACGGCGTTCGGCCAGTGTCGTCCATTCGGCCATCCGCGCCTGTCCGTCTTCTGACAAAGAGCCTATCTCACTGATAGCCGTTGCAAGATCCCCCACGCCAAGGGCGGCTTCGGCGCGCGACAGGACCGCATCCGGGTCGTCGCCAGCGCGCGGCGACAGGGAACGCGCCCCAGACTGGCTACGCGCAAAGGCTGTTACCCGGTCCCACATGCTGCCATCGGATTGTTCTTTCAGCGATGCCGCAATCGCCCCCCTTGCTGCCGGAGGAAAGGCTTCACGCAAGGCGGCAAGGCTTGGGACACCATGCGCCTGCTCTGACAGCGAAGGCGGCACGTCGATACCGGCCTCTGTCAGGTCGGCCAGCCCCTTTTCAAGAGGGGCCCCGCTTTCAAGCGCCGCCTGCAATCGTCCGACGGCAGATCGGATCGCGGATTGGCGGGCAGCATCTTCAGCCATTTCCCGCTGACGTTCGGCGTCTTTCTGGGCAGATTCGAGACGCGCAGCGGCCTCGTCAGTCATCGCGGCGATGTTGTCTTGCGCGGCGACGGCATTCGCCCTTTGGGCGTCAATCTCCTGGCGGAGCTGATCCATCTCGCGGCCAAAAGCCTCCAGCGCCGTTGCCGAGGCTGCGCCGCCCTCCACCGGGCATTTTTCAAGTTCGGCAAGGCGGCCACTCAGCGCATCCAGTTGCGTCGCCAGTTGGCCCAGCTGTTCCTCGGCGGCGCTTTGACGACTGCCAAGTCTGGAAAACTCGTCCGACAGGCGTGCGTCCAGCGCGGCCACCTCATCGGCGGCGGCTGCCGGGTTAGACGTCAGCGCCTGAACATCTGTTGCCAGCGCGCCGATGCGGCCGTCCTGAGTTTTGATTTCTGCGGACAGGGCGGCCATATCTTCGTCCGTAACGTCCGGCACCCAAACCTTCGGCAGGACATAAACCGCCAGGGCGAAGCCGAGCCCGGCGGCAACGACGCCGCCAAGAGCGGGGACCAGAAAACCGCCTCGACGTGGTGCGGGGGCGGCGACGGGTTGCGGCTCAGGGTCTGGGGCCGGAGCGTCGGGCCCAGCTTCGTCCGGTGTCGGATCAGGTGCCGGCACCTCTGCTTCAACAGCGTCTGCCTGCGGACGTTCTTCGGCGGTTCCTGCCTGTTCCGTGTCGGGGGTTTCGCCGGTGTCGGTCTCTTGCGGGCGGCCGTCTACAACGTCCTGCTGTTCCGTAGCCTCTGCCGGCCCGGCACCCGTATCGGCGGCGGCCTCGTCCGGTTCGGTTGGTGTTCCGGTCTTTGTCTTGCGCGATCTGGCCACGGCAGCTTCCCTTGTTGGATCGTTGCGACATCGCGCCGCTGACGGCATCACTGATATGACATTAGACGTCGCGCGCCGCACCCTCAAGGTATGTCAGATGTGGCAATCAGCCCTGCAAGCGTATCGAACATGGCCCCGGCATCGGGCTGTGCCGCCACCTCCAGTCGTTTCGCAGGCAATCGCGCCGCAGCATCAGCGACCGACGGGCTGATCGCCGCTATAAAGAGCGGTGCGGTCAGGTCCGGGAAGGCTTCGGTGGCGCGGCGCGCCGACAGGGGCGAGAAAAGCGGCAAGAGCAGTGGTTCAGCTCCTCGTGCGGCATTGCTTGCCGCCTCGCTCGGCGGGCATTCAACCTGATCATACATGACCATCGGC
>NZ_JBARVQ010000755.1:0-5412 GCF_049646345.1 Albidovulum sp.
GCGCGTGCATCACCATTCGATCTCCGCTGGCGAAAGCCGTGTGTCATTGACCTCGACAGGGCCAAGGCGGCCGTCCTGAAACCTGAGCACGCGATGCGCCATCTTTCGGATCATCGCGTTGTGGGTGATGACGATGGTCGCCGTGCCCAGCTGTTCGTTCACAATCTTCAGGGCTTCAAGCACCTGCACCCCGGTCTTGCTGTCCAGGGCACCTGTCGGTTCGTCGCAAAGAAGCACCTCGGGCCGCTTGGCGATGGCCCGCGCGATGGCCACCCGTTGCTGTTCACCGCCCGACAATTCGGCCGGAAAGTGATCGAGGCGCGCGTCAAGTCCCACAAGCGCCAGCGCTTCGGCCGGTTGCATCGGGTTGCGGGACACATCGGTGACAAGCTGCACGTTTTCGCGGGCGGTGAGCGAGGCGACGAGATTGTAGAACTGAAAGACGAACCCGACATGGTCACGCCGATAGGCGGTCAGGTCCCGATCACGCATGCCTGTCAGCTCGGTCTCGCGGAACCAGACCTGACCCGATGTGGCGTTGTCGAGACCGCCCAGAATGTTGAGAAGCGTCGATTTTCCCGACCCCGACGGGCCAAGCAGAACCGTCAGTTCGCCTTCGTAAAGATCCAGGTCGACACCATCCAGCGCATGGACCTTCACCTTTCCGGTGTCGTAGATCTTGGTCAGACCGATTGTTCTGAAAATCCGCTGGGCCATGGCATATCCTCTGGCCCTTTCTGCCGCACCCGGCGACGCAGAGCCTTGATCTGGCTCAACAGATCAACAGCGGATCCATCGGGGTCAGGGATTTCTGCCTATTCAACGCCACATTTTTGCACGAGACTGTGCTCAGGCTGCGCTGTCAGACGGCGGTGCAGCCCGTTCGCGCCATCGGAGCCATCTAAAGGAGAACCGCTTGATCGACCGTCGCACCCTATTCGCCAGCGCTCTGGCCGCAAGCTGTGTCGCGCGCCCCGATCCCGCAGCCGCCCTCTGGGGCGAAGAAATCGCCTTGCCACCGGCACCGATCGCAGGTCTGACCATCGCGCCGGAACTCTACCCCACGGTGGTGCGGGTAAAACGCAGCTATGAGCCGGGCTCGATCCATGTGATCTCATCCCAGCATTTCCTTTATTACATCGTCCGCCCGCGGGTCGCGATCCGCTACGGTGTCGCCGTCGGCAAGGCCGAGCTTGTCTATCGCGGTGCGGCGTTGGTCGGGCGCAAGGTTGAATGGCCAAGCTGGAAGCCGACGCCGGAGATGATCGAGCGCGATCCGGCGGCCTATGAGAAATATGCCGATGGCATGCCGGGCGGGCCGAAGAACCCGTTGGGGGCAAGGGCGATTTATCTTTATCATGACGGGATCGACACTGCGATCCGCATTCATGGCACGACCCAGCCGAATTCCATCGGGCGCTCGGTCTCGAACGGCTGTCTGCGTATGGTCAACGAACATGTCATCGACCTCTATGACCGGGTTGAACTCGGCGCGCCTGTCACGGTTTACTGACCGGCTGCCAAGAGCGGGGAACGGGGGCCAGGAATGACGCGTGTGCTGCTGTATCAGGGTCCGTCACCCGCCGGAGATATCGAAGGCGCGTTCGCGACCATCGCGCGGGAATTGCAGACGGCCGCCGCGGCGGGGGCTGATCTGGCTGTGTTTCCCGAACTGTTCCTGCCCGGCTACAATTTCGACCGTGTCGGCGCGCTGACAGAGGCGAAGGACGGGCTCTGGTCGGCCCGCCTCGGCGAGATGGCACGAGATGCCGGATGTGGGCTGGTTGCGGGATATGCCGAACGGCAGGGCGAAGACCTCTACAACGCGGCACTGGCCATTGGTCCGGACGGCAGGATGCTTGCCAATTACCGCAAGATCCAGCTTTATGGACCGCGCGAAGCCGCGCTGTTCAGGCCCGGGGACCGGTATGCGATTTTTGACTATCAAGGGCGCCGCGCAGCACTTCTGATCTGTTATGACGTTGAATTTGACGGCCATGTCGCGGCGCTGGCAAAACTGGGGGTCGAGCTGATCTTGGTACCGACGGCCAATATGGTGCCCTTTCAGCATGTCTGCCGCAACACGGTCCCGGCCCATGCGTTCAACCATGCCGTCGCCATCGTCTATGCGAATTTCTGCGGGATTGAGGGCGACCTGACCTATTGCGGCGAATCGCTGATCGTGGCGCGGGACGGGGCGGTGCTGGCCCGGGCCGGTGCAGGACCCGCCACATTGATCGTCGATCTCGATCACCCGGTCGATCCCGAACGCCTGTCGACGCAAGGCCGCGACTGGCGGCCGGTCGGATAGCCGCGCTGGCCCTTCCGGGCGGCGGCGCGGGGCGCTATAGGGGCGGCATGGCCCTGACCCTTACCTCCTTGCAGCAAGTTGCCGCGTTCGGTTTTGACGCGGTGATCGACGTGCGCGCACCATCCGAGTTTGCCGAGGATCACCTGCCCGGCGCGATCAACCTGCCGGTTCTGGATGACGCCGAACGGGCCCATGTCGGCACGATCTACAAGCAGCAATCGCCGTTCCTTGCCCGCAAGGTCGGTGCCGCCCTTGTCGCCAGGAACGCCGCCCGGCATCTGGAAGGCCCGCTGGCCGATATGCCGGGCGGTTGGCGGCCTCTGGTCTATTGCTGGCGTGGCGGGCAGCGCTCGGGCTCTTTCGCGTCGATCCTCGCGCAGGTCGGCTGGCGGGTGGAGCTTGTCGAAGGCGGCTACAAGGCCTGGCGCAAGCTGGTGGTCGATACGGTGCAGGAGCAGCCCGTCGCAGCCCCCGTTGTGGTGCTTGACGGCAATACCGGTTCGTCCAAGACCGAGATCCTGAACCGACTTGCGGGGCTTGGATTGCAGGTCATCGACCTTGAGGGGCTGGCCAATCATCGCGGCTCGCTCTTTGGCGACATGCCGGGCGGGCAGCCTTCACAAAAGGCCTTCGAGGGGCGGTTGGCGATGGCGCTTGCCACACTCGATCCGGCCCGTCCGCTGGTGGTGGAGGCCGAAAGCAGCCGGGTTGGCAATCTTGCAATCCCCAAACAACTTTGGTCCGCGATGTGCGCCGCGCCGAGGGTCAGGATCGTGGCCCCGCTGACGGCGCGTGCCGATTACCTTGCCCGCACCTATGCCGATGTCACGGTGGATAGAGCGCGGCTGGTCGAGGTCATCGCCCGCCTGCGCGCATTGCACCCGGCTGACACCATCGCGACATGGCATGGCCTGGCCGAAAGCGGTGAGTTCAGGACACTCGCCGGGGCGTTAATGGAAGATCACTACGATCCGCGCTACGAAAAGCACCGCGCCCGGTTCGCGCCCGACCGCGAGGCGGTGGTCGAAGCGGCCTCACTCGCGCCCGAGGCGCTCGACCCGCTTGCCGCCCGTATCGCCGCTGCGGCGCGCGACCTCTTCGCGAC
Organism: Albidovulum sp.; assembly: GCF_049646345.1. GTDB lineage: Bacteria > Pseudomonadota > Alphaproteobacteria > Rhodobacterales > Rhodobacteraceae > Albidovulum. Next base: position 3,417 of record NZ_JBARVQ010000755.1, read on the forward strand.
CCGCTGACCAGCGCCGTCTCGGGGGGCATCGAGCCCCCCTCACCGGGCGTCGCGTTCCGCGCCGCAGCGCTCCGCGCGGGAGTATTTTTTGAACAGAAGAAGGGGAAGGTGTCAGGGATCAGTCCTCGACCGTCAGGAAGGGCGGGCCTTCGATCACTTCGCCGATGATCGATGCCGGTTCGCCCGCCTCGCGCAGGCGACGCACGAGGTCCATGGCCGTGTCGGCGGGCACCGCCGCCAGAAGACCGCCTGCGGTTTGCGGATCAAAGAGAAGATCGGCACGCGGGCTTTCGGTCAGGAACATGCGCGCCATGCTGACCTTGTTGGCGGGCAGGAGCGTGGAGCCGTGGCCCGCCCCGGACAAAGCCTCGGCCCCGGGCAGGAGCGGCACATGGGCAAGCGAGATGCGGGCGGCAGTGCCGGAGGCGTCGAGCATGGTCATCAGGTGACCGGCAAGGCCAAAGCCGGTGATATCGGTCATCGCATGCGCCTCGGCCCCGAGGATGCGGGCCGCCGCGCCCTGCGGGCGCATCATGGAGGCAAGGGCATGGGCGACCACCTCGCCGGGCGCTGCCCGCGCCATTTCGGCGGCAAGGATCACGCCGGTGCCGATCGGTTTCGTCACGATCAGCCAGTCGCCGGGCTTTGCCCCCGCCTGATCGACGGGCCGGTTCGCGGCAAGCCCGGTGACGGTGAAGCCGATGGTCAGTTCAGCCCCGAGGCTGGTATGCCCGCCGACCACATCCGCGCCCTCGGCCCCGAAGGTTGCGGCAGCAGCCTCCATGATCTCGCGCAGGGTTTCCGCCTGCATCCGGGGCGTCATGCGGGGCAGGATGACCTGCGCCAGAGCGGTCTGCGGACGCGCGCCCATCGACCAGACATCGCCCATCGCATGGACCGCCGTGATCTTTGCCAGAAGGTAGGGATCCTCGGTAAAGGCCCGGACATGGTCGGTGGTCAGAACCTGATACCCCTTGCCATGGGCAAGGATCGCTGCATCGTCGCCGGGGCCTGAAAGGACATCCGGCCGGGCGGGTTTCGGCAGCCCAGCCAGCGCCGCCTTAAGATCGGCCTGCCCGACCTTGGCGCCGCAGCCGCCACATAAAGGTTTGCCATGGCCGAGTTCCGCGAAAACCCCGGCTGCGATTTCGGACGGCAGGTTTGGGGCGGGCATGACCGGAAGATCGATGAACTGCGCCATGAACTTGCGGTCGATCCGGTCCTTCCAGCGCCAGAGCCATTCGCCATCGAGCGGCAGGCCCCATTTGTCGGCGACAGCCCCCCTGAACCCGGTCGAGATCAGCTTGAGGTAATCCTTCTGCGGCCGGAAGCTCCGCATCCGGCCCTGTTCCGTCAAAGCCACCTTGAGGTTCTGCAACAGAACCGGCGCCTGACGGACGGCAAAGACCCCGGCCTTGGGGCGCGGCGCGTATCCCATATGGGCAATGTCGCCACAGGCGAAAATCGCCGGATCGGTCAGGCTTTGCAGGCTCGGCCCGACGCTGACGAACCCGCCCTCAAGCGCGAGCCCGGTCTGCGCCAGCCAGGGCTGCGCCCGCGCCGCCGCCGTGCCGATGACAAAACTCGCCGGTTCGAGATGACCGTCGGCAAGGCGCACCCCGCCCCGTTCCACTCCGGTGACGGCCATCTCTTCCTTCAGCGGTATCCGCGCGGTCTGGAGATGGGACCTGAGGGCGCGCACCGCGCCGCGCCCCAATGCGGACAGGGCGCGGGCGCGTTCGACCACCGTGATCCCGGCCGCATCGCCCAGCCGGTGGCGGGCGGCGAGTGCGAGTTCGACACCGGCCACCCCGGCCCCGATCACCGCAATGCGCGGCGGGGTCCGGCCCGCAGCGACGGCGTGTACGAAATCCTCCCAATGGTCGGCAAAGGCGTCGAGCGGCTTGGCGGGGGTGCCGTGTTCGGCAAAGCCCGGCAGAGCGGGCATGTCGGCGGTAATGCCGATATCGATGGAGGCGATGTCATAGGCCACATC
>NZ_JBARVQ010000756.1:0-2445 GCF_049646345.1 Albidovulum sp.
GCTGCGGCATCCGACAGTAAGCACTCGCTACCGACCCTCGCTGCGCCAAGCCTGGACGGCGGCTCATTGTAATCCGTAAAGGCATCGAACGTCCTGATATTTGGTGTCTCCACGCCAAATGCCCTTGTTGCCATCCTACCAGGTTTTTGACGGAAGTCACACGGTAGATACCTCAGCCAAGACGAAAGGCTCAGCCAAGGCGGGCGACCCGGTCATGGGCCGGACAGGTGACGAGGTGGTCATTGACCATGCCAACAGCCTGCATGAACGCATAGGTGATGACCGGGCCGCAAAAGCGGAACCCCTGTTTTTTCAGATCTTTCGAGATGCTTTCAGAGAGGGGCGTGCTGGCGGGCACCTCTGACAGGCTCGTGAATCGGTTCTGGAGCGGTTCGCCGTCCATGTAACGCCAGAGGAACTGGTCAAAGCCCCCATCCTCGGCGATCTTCAGATAGGCCTGTGCATTGCCGATTGTCGCCTCGATCTTTGCCCGCGACCGCACGATGCCGGGATCACCGAGAAGCCGTGCCACATCGGCCTCGCCCCAGCGGGCGATCACCTCGGGCTGAAACCTGTCGAATGCGGTGCGGAAATTGTCGCGTTTCTTCAGGATCGTGATCCAGCTGAGGCCCGCCTGAAACCCGTCGAGGATGAGCTTTTCCCACAGAGCCCGGGCATCGCGTTCGGGCACGCCCCATTCATGATCGTGATAGTCGGTGTAGATCAATTCGGTGCCGCACCAGCCGCAACGTTCATCCATAGGCTTCATCCTCCAGGGCGGGTCAAATCCGCCATATCCGTTTACGGCTTCTTAGCGCGTTCAGGCCAATCTGTCCCGGGACCGAGAGGAGATTTTCGATGCAGGAGCGCGGCAGGCCAAAACGCAACCCACGCGACCCGGCGCAGGACAGCCCGCTCAGCGCCGCGATCGGGATGCGTGACCGCGAGATCATGTCGATGGTGCGCCGCGCCGTCGACCGGCGCGATGTTCTGCTGGCCTTTCAACCGATCGTGCAGGTCGCCCAGCCGAACCGGCCCGCATTCTATGAAGGGCTGATCCGGCTTCTGGATGAAACCGGGCGCATCATTCCGGCCAAGGATTTCATCGAGACGATCGAAACCAACGAAATCGGCCGCATCATCGATTGTCTTGCGCTCGATATGGGTCTGAACGCACTGAAACGCGACCCGACCCTGCGGCTGTCGATCAACATGTCGGCCCGTTCCATCGCCTATCCGCGCTGGATGCGGACCCTGCGCGCCGGGTTGAAAAGTAACAACACGGTGGCGGAGCGTCTGATCCTCGAGATCACCGAAAGCTCGGCCATGGTCATGCCCGACATCGTGTCGGTCTTCATGACCGATCTGCAAAGCGAAGGCATATCCTTTGCTCTGGATGATTTCGGCGCAGGTTACACATCGTTCCGATACTTGCGGGAGTTCTATTTCGACATCCTGAAGATCGACGGCCAGTTCATTCGCGGCGTTGCCGACAACCCGGACAATCAGGTTCTGACCCAGGCACTCATGTCGATTGCGCATCATTTCGACATGTTCGCGGTGGCCGAATCGGTGGAGAATGCACAGGACGCCGCCTGGCTGACCGGGATCGGGATGGATTGCATGCAAGGCTACTATTATGGTGCCCCGACGGTCGTACCGCCCTGGCGCATGCCACAGGCACAACAACGCGCCTGACCGTTCGTCACGACCGGTTTCTGACCCGGGCGTTTCAGCGCGGGGCGATCAGGATCCCGGATCGAAATCCCGGCAATCGGCCGCGAAACAATATTTCGGAGTCCCTTGACCCTTACGAAACAATCGTCATGCTGCAGAGCAGCGTAAGAAGTGCTATCAGGCCTTCGTCAAGATGAGAATCGCCCAGAATGAGGATCAAGGCATGACCAATGTAGTAATCGTCTCTGCTGCCCGTACGGCTGTCGGCAGTTTCAACGGCGCGTTTGCCAATACGCCTGCCCATGATCTGGGCGCTGCGGTGCTGGAAGCCGTTGTCGCCCGTGCAGGCATCGACAAATCGGAAGTGTCCGAGACGATCCTCGGGCAAGTCCTGACCGGCGGCCAGGGTCAGAACCCGGCGCGTCAGGCACATATCAATGCCGGTCTGCCGGTCGAAAGCTCTGCCTGGTCGATCAACCAGGTCTGCGGCTCGGGCCTGCGTACTGTGGCGCTGGCTGCTCAGCATATCCAGCTGGGCGATGCCGCCATCGTTGCTGCCGGCGGGCAGGAAAACATGTCACTCAGCCCCCATGTCGCACATCTGCGCGCGGGCCAGAAGATGGGCGACATGAAATTCATCGATTCGATGATCAAGGACGGTCTTTGGGACGCCTTCAACGGCTACCATATGGGCACCACCGCCGAGAATGTCGCCGGGAAATGGCAGATCAGCCGCGAAACGCAGGACGAATTCGCGCTGGCCAGCCA
>NZ_JBARVQ010000757.1:0-1873 GCF_049646345.1 Albidovulum sp.
AGAGAATAACGCCCCAGAGAAACCACTTCCGGGCCTCCTGGCGTCTGGGTAGGTTAACAGCCCCTCCCGCACAACCCTTGAATATAACGTAAAAATCCGGCCGTAGCCGGATGGAGAGAACGATTTCGTGGGGGCAAATGGCGGAGGGAATGACTCGCTCCGCAATTCGGCTGTTTTGGCGTTTCGGATCGAGTCTAGACGCCACGAAAATCCCTGAAATCTTGAGAAAAGTGTCCGACCCCATGCCGATGGGGGCCGCTCCGTCCCGAACGTTCCGACGCCGCTTCTAGGGCTTGCGCCTATTCACGACCTGTCCGCCTGTCTCGAACATAGCCTCCGAGCACGCAACCTACCGACTTGAATAGGTTTTCTTCTCACGCATTCGTTCTCTTGCGACCGAAGTGAGTTGCGCAAAAGGAGACGAAAATGAGCGAAGTATGTATGAATCAGAAAGAACTGGCGGCCCGCTGGAAGATCAGCCACCGAACACTGGAGCGGTGGCGGTGGGCCCAGGAAGGTCCGCGTTACCTAAAGATCGGCGGCCGGGTCGTGTATAGACTGTCCGACGTCGAGGCATTTGAACGCCAGGTTCAAAGCGTTCCTGACGAGCTACTGGCCGAAGGTGCCGTGCCGCGTCTGGTATTCACGCAAGAACGCGCGCAGCGTCAGAGTGCGATGGGCCGATGCCTCCTTCTCGACCGAGATGCCGATCCGGAACGGCGCATGTCCGTCCTCAACGAGGGAGGCAAAGCCCTCGCCAAGTCCGCCTGGACCGGCGAACAGATCGACAATGCCGAAAGTGGCTGACAAATCAGGCTCCTGACGAAATTCATTCAGTCGGTGTATACCAGGTTCCAGATCGAAGACCAGGGTGCACGTGACCGATATCGTAGACAAACAGACCCGTTCCCGGATGATGGCCGGGATCAAGGGGAAGCCCTGATCGGATCGGCGCTGATGATGGGGAGGCTCACTGGTCGCCCCCCTGCGGGACGATCTCGACCTTCAGCGTGCCTGGCCGGACGGTGCGTGCGGGCTCGAAGCCCTGCCGGATGGCTTCAGGCCAGGCGGCGTATTTGCGCTCCGGCACCTTGTAGGCGAGATCGACATACTCGGCCGGGTCGTCCCCGGCATCGCGGATCCGCGTGACCATGTCGGCCAGCCGGTCCTGGTCCCAATCGACCCGCTTCGGCAAATCAGCGACCACGGTGAAATCACCATCGTCGAACCGAACCGTGCCGGTGTCTTTGTCCGAAACCTGCCGTTCTTCGGCGGCCCGGGTGGCATAGCGGACGGCCAGACCGGCATCGAACCGGGTCTTGGCGGCCTTGTCGCGCTTCAGGCGCTCGTCAATCTCGCGCTGCAGGATTGCCAGCAACTCGACCGGCAGCGCCGCGATTTCGGCTGCGCTGAGGGACGGCAGATCGTCCGGCGTTGGGGTGTTCTCGGGGAATGGCATGAATGTAGCTCCGTGATCGGTGAAAAAGGATTGGAAAGCGGGCATCACGCGGCCTCGAGCAGGCGGACCGACAGGGCGGCACCGCTGGATCGGGGCTTGGGCCGGGCGACGGCGATGTAGGCGAACTGGTCGGGGCCGATCCGCGCCTGCACGAGATGGACGAGGTTCTGCTCGGCGGCGCGAAGGGCGGCGGCCGCGACCTGGCGCAAGGCGCGCTGAACCACACTTTACCCGCCTTGCCGTGACACGCGACCAAGCCGACCGGCTTAACCTGCCAATCGCGCCGCCCAAGCCGACCGACCGGCGACGGTTCACCGGGGCAACCGTCCAATGCGAGGCAATCGCCCCCGATATCCTGTCGCGCCTGTTGCAGGATGCAATCGAGGCGCGGCGCGACCCTGACAACGCCTTGGA
>NZ_JBARVQ010000758.1:0-7098 GCF_049646345.1 Albidovulum sp.
AGCCCGGCGCGGTCGATGGCGAAACGCACCGGCAACCGCTGGATCGCCACATCATGCACGACCTGATCGTAGCCGCGTTGCAGAAAGGTCGAATAAAGCGCGCAGAAGGGTTTCAACCCCGCCGCCGCCAGTCCGGCCGAGAAGGTCACAGCATGCTGTTCTGCGATGCCGACATCAAAGCAGCGTTTCGGGAACCGTTCGGCGAAAAGGTTCAACCCGGTGCCATCGGGCATTGCCGCCGTAATGGCGACGATCTTGTCGTCGGTCTCCGCTGCCTTGATCAGCGACTGGGCAAAAACCTTGGTATAGGAGGGCGCGTTGGAGGGCGTTTTTTTCTGTTCGCCCGTCACCACGTCGAACTTCGCCGTCGCATGGCCCTTGTCGGGGCTGCGTTCGGCGGGGGCGTAGCCCTTGCCCTTTTTCGTCAGAACATGGATCAGGATCGGCCCGGTGGCGCGGTCATGGACAGTGCGCAGGATCGACAAAAGCTGCTCCATGTCGTGGCCGTCGATGGGGCCGACATAGGAAAAGCCAAGCTCCTCAAAGAGCGTCCCGCCGACGGTCATGCCCTTCAGCATTTCCTTGGCGCGCCGTGCGCCTTCCTGGAAGGGTTCGGGCAGCAGGCTGACGGCGCCCTTGGCGGCAGCCTTGAATTCCTGAAACGGCGCACCTGCATAGAGGCGCGAGAGGTAAGAGGACATCGCACCAACGGGCGGTGCGATCGACATTTCGTTGTCGTTGAGCACCACGAAAAGCCGCTTTTTCAGGTGACCGGCATTGTTCAACGCCTCATAGGCCATGCCGGCACTCATCGCGCCATCGCCGATCACGGCAATCGCGTCGCCCGCATCGCCCCCCAGATCGCGGGCGGCGGCGAAACCGAGCGCGGCGGAAATCGAGGTCGATGAATGGGCCGCGCCGAACGGGTCATAGGGCGACTCGGAGCGCTTGGTGAAGCCCGACAGCCCGTCCTTCATGCGCAAAGTGCGGATACGCTCGCGCCGTCCGGTCAGGATCTTGTGTGGATAGCACTGGTGGCCGACATCCCAGATGATCTTGTCGTGCGGCGCGTCGAAGACGGCATGCAGCGCGACGGTCAGTTCCACCACGCCGAGGCCCGCGCCAAGATGGCCGCCGGTGACCGAAACCGCGCTGATCGTTTCGGCGCGCAGCTCATCGGCGACGGCCCGCAATTCGCGGTCGCTCAGCGCCTTCAGGTCGGCAGGCACCGTCACGCGGTCAAGGGTCGGGGTCTTCGGTCGCTCGCTCATCACCGGCCTTTCGCCGTTTCACATCTCACGCGAGATAACGAACCGCGCGGCGTCTCTCAAGGTGTCGGCTTTCATACCATAGGGCAAGAGGGCGGTCTCGGCCTCTGTCACAAGGTCGCGGGCACGGGATTTGGCGCCTTTGAGCCCGAGGAGCGAGACGAAGGTGGCCTTGCCCGCCGCCGCATCCTTGCCGAGCTTTTTGCCCGCCTTGGCGGGGTCGCCCTCCACGTCCAGAATATCGTCGGCGATCTGGAAGGCGAGGCCGAGGGCACGGGCGTAATCCTCCAGCGGCCGCGTATCGGCCCCGGCAAGGATCGCCCCCGCCGTCGCGGAAAAGGTGAAAAGCGCGCCGGTCTTGCCTGCCTGAAGCCTCGTGATTTCGTCGAGCGTCAGGGGCGCGGTCGCTGTCTCGGCGGCAATGTCGAGCGCCTGACCCAGCACCATGCCCTCGGCGCCCGAGGCTTTCGAAAGCGCCGTCACCAGGTCGATGCGGCGGGCGCCAAGGGATGGATCGCAGCAAAGTTCAAAGGCGAGCGTCTGCAATGCGTCGCCGGCCAGAACCGCCGTCGCTTCGTCCCATTTCACATGAACGGTTGGTTGGCCCCTGCGCAGGTCGTCGTCGTCCATGCAGGGCAGATCGTCATGGACCAGCGAATAGGCGTGCAACGCCTCGACGGCCGCCGCCGCGGCCATCGCTTCACCTTCATGGATGCCGTGCAGGCGGGCACTTTCAAGGACCAGAAAGGCGCGCAGGCGCTTGCCGCCTTGCAGCGCGTAGCGCATCGCATGGATGACCGGCAGGTCAGGATGAAAGGCCAGCGCGTCGTCCAGCGCTTCCTGCACCTTGGCCTGCACCCGTTTCAGGCGCTCGGCGAACATGGGTCAGAGGCCTTCGACCGGCGTTGCCCCTGTCGGCTGACCATCAGGGCCGAGCGTGATCTTGGCGACCTTCTCCTCGGCCTCTTTCAGCTTGGTCTCGCAGTGCTTTTTCAGCTTCGCGCCCTGTTCATAGAGCGCGATGGATTTCTCCAGTTCCACATTGCCCGATTCGAGGTCGCGCACGACGCCCTCCAGCGCCTTCATCGCCTCTTCAAAGCTCATCTTGGCAATGTCGCTCATTCGCCCCGCTCCATCAGCACCCGAACATGCGCCGCGACTGACTGGCCGAGCGCGGTAAGATCATAACCACCCTCCAGCGAGGATACCACCCGGCCATCGCAGCAATCCTCGGCCAGATCGCAGATCGCATGGGTGATCCAGGCGAAATCGGCCTCGGTCCAGTTGAGGCCCGCCAGCGGGTCGTCGCGATGGGCGTCGAACCCGGCACTGACGAGGATCAGTTCGGGCGCGAAATCCCTGGCCTGTTCCAGCGCCGTTTCCCATGCTGTCCGCATTTCATGCCCGCCCGAGCCGGAGGTCAGCGGCAGGTTGACGATCTGGCCATGGGCGCCGGTTTCATTCGCCGCTCCGCTGCCGGGATAAAGCGGCATCTGATGGGAGGAGACAAACATCGCGCGCGCCTCATCCCAGAGCAGGTCCTGCGTGCCATTGCCGTGATGGACATCGAAATCGAGAACCGCGACACGGGACAGACTGCGTGCGTCGAGCGCGTATTTCGCAGCGATGGCGACGGTACCGAACAGGCAAAAGCCCATCGCCTTTTGGTGTTCCGCATGGTGGCCGGGCGGGCGCATGGCGATGAAGGCATTCGCGGCCTCGCCCGCCAGAACCGCATCCACCGCCGCCTCCACCCCGCCAATGGCGTGCATCGCCGCCTTCCAGCTGTCGGGCGCCATGAACGTGTCGGGGTCAAGTCCGGCCGAGCCGCTTTCAGGCGTCGCCGCGCGGATGGTGTTCATATGCTCGGCCGTATGGCAACGGAGAACCTCTTCCGGCGCGGCGGCGGGGGCGATGCGGCGGTCGAGCGCATCGAAATCCGGATCACGCAAAGCTTTATAGATCGCCTCAAGCCGCGCCACCTGTTCGGGATGGCCCGGCGGGGTGACATGGGCAAGGCCGGTTTCGTGGGTCAGAAACAGGGTGCTCACGGGGCCTGCCTTTCCTTATCGTTGTGAGCGCCGCTTACTCCGGCGCCAGCATGTAACCCGCGCCGCGCACAGTCTGAAGGTAGCGGGGCTGTTTCGGGTCGGTTTCAAACTTGCGGCGAAGGCGGGTGATCTGCACGTCGACCGCGCGTTCCTGGGCCTGACCGCTCTCTCCCCGCCCCGTCGCCCGGCCAAGGTCTTCGACCAGTTGGGTGCGGCTGACCGGCTCGCCCGGTTTTGCGGCGAAGATACGCATCAGCGCAGCTTCGGTCGCTGTCAGCCGCACAAGGCTGTCGCCGCGCCACATCTCGCCCCGGTCGACATCATAGCGCACCGGACCGAGGTTCAGAACTTTCGGCACCTTGGTTTCCACGGCAACCGGCGTGCGGCGCAAGATCGCGTTGATGCGCAGCAGCAGTTCCTTCGGCTCGAACGGCTTGGCCAGATAATCGTCCGCCCCGGCCTCCAGCCCCGCAATGCGGTCGGCGGTTTCACCCTTGGCGGTCAGAAGCAGGATCGGCGTCTTCATGGTTTCGCGCAATGACCGCGTCAGGCTGACCCCGTCCTCGCCCGGCATCATCACATCCATGACGATCAGATCGAAATCGAGCCCGCCCAACAGGCGGCGCGCATGGGCGGCGTCGCGCGCAGCAGTCACGAAAAAGCCGCTGCGGATCAGAAACTTCTGCAGAAGGCTCCGGATACGCTCATCGTCATCGACGATCAGAAGATGGATATCGGCCTGCCCATTCATGTATTATTGTCCCTGATCGATTGGTAATAACGACGGATCTCGGGGTCCATCATCGCCTCAAGCACCTGTCGGAACCCGGCCACCGCCGCCGGTCCCGCCGCGCGGTAGGCCGCGCGCATCCGGGCCCGCTGGGCGTCGCTGAGGTCACGTTCCAGCTCTGCCCCTTTCTTGGTCAGAAAGAGATTGCGCTCGCGCTTGTCGCGACGCCCGATACGCGCCTCGACCAGCCCGTCCTCGACCAGAGTCCTGAGCACCCGGTTCAACGATTGCTTGGTCACGCCGAGCATGGTCAAGAGCGTATTCACCGTCAGCCCCGGCTGGCGGTTGATGAAATGGATCGCCCGGTGATGGGCGCGGCCATATTCGTAGTTTTCGAGGATGCGGTCGGGATCGGCGGTGAAGGCGCGATAGGCGAAGAACATCGCCTCGATGCCCTTCCTCAACTGTTCATCTGTCAGGAACAGCAGGCTTTCGCCACCCTGCGTCCCCGGACTGCCCGCATTCACAATCCTGCCCCCTCATTCCGCTCGTTCACTATGAGTGATTTTATGTCAGCTATGTTGACTTTCCAAGTCTCAACTGGTAGCGAATCCCAGATTTGGCGCAATATTATGTCCGATGTGGACCTAAGTAGCGCAATATTCGCAAACGGACGCGCCCCAGGAGGATGAAATGGCAGGAGCTTACGACGATCGTGACGGCAAGATCTGGATGGATGGCAAGCTCGTGGAATGGCGCGATGCCAAGGTTCATGTCCTGACCCATGCGCTGCATTACGCGTCTTCGGTCTTTGAGGGCGAGCGTTGCTACAATGGCAAGATCTTCAAAAGCAGTGAACATTCGGCGCGGCTTCTGCGCTCGGGTGAGCTTCTGGACATGCCGATCCCCTATACGGTCGAGCAGATCGATGCCGCCAAGGAAGCGGTGCTGAAGGCCAATGGCTGGGACAATGCCTATATCCGTGCGCTGGCCTGGCGCGGCGCGGGTGAGGATATGGGGGTCGCGTCCAAGCGGAACCCGGTCCGTCTGGCGGTCGCTGCCTGGGAATGGGGCAACTATTACGGCGACGCCAAGATGAAAGGCGCGAAACTGGACATCGCCAAATGGCGCCGCCCCGACCCTGCGACGATCCCGTCCGAGGCGAAGGCCGCAGGTCTTTACATGATCTGCACCATGTCCAAGCATGCGGCCGAGGCGAAGGGCTGTTCGGATGCAATGATGCTCGACTATCGCGGCTATGTGGCCGAGGCGACCGGGGCCAACATCTTCTTCGTCAAGGATGGCGAGGTGCATACGCCTCTGGCGGATTGCTTCCTCAATGGCCTGACCCGCCAGACCGTCATCCAGATGCTGCGCGACATGCAGATCAAGGTGCATGAACGGCACATCATGCCGGACGAACTGGAAAGCTTTGAGCAGTGCTGGCTGACCGGCACGGCGGCCGAGGTGACCCCGGTCGGCTCAATCGGTGACAATACGTTCGAGGTGGGCGATCTGGCGAAGCGGGTCGTTGCCGAATACGAACGGCTGGTTCGCGCCTGACGCATTCCCGATTTCGCACGTTGAACAGACGCGCTGCCATACCCGGGGGGCCAGATTTTGGCCCCCACTTTTCGTTTTCGGTTATCGATAGGGGGCCATCCCCTTAACCTGCGCGTAACGCCTGAGATACTGACACCGTGGGCAGCAATACGCTGCTGACGAAAGCATTTTCATCCATGCCCGCCACCGGCACATGCACGGAAACCCCTGCAATGGCCTCTGCCCCGCGCATGATCGGACAGGCCAGCGTCATCATTCCGGGCGCGGCTTCCTGCCTTACCAGCGCATAGCCGGTTTCGCGGCATTTTGTCAGCTCGGCCAGCACCGCAGTCGGGTCGGTAAGGGACCAAGGGGTCAGGGCGGTCATGTCTATCGACGACAGGTATTGCGCCACCGCTTCGGGATCCCGCAAGGACAAGATGCAACGGCCGCTTGCGGAAAGGTGCAGCGGCACCTTCTTTCCCGGAAGGGTGTTTTCAAAATTCCCGGCATATCCCGGCAGGCGATGCACATAGATCATCGAATTCCCGATCGGCACCGAAAGGGAAACGTCCAGCCCAAGATCCTCGCGGAGTTTTACCAAATGCGGCCAGGCCCGTTTGGCGAACTGATTTCGCGACAGGTAGCTGAAGAGAAGATCAACGGTCCTGACCGTTGGCCGGTAGCGTTTTGAGTGTTCTTCTTTCTCTAGATATCCCGCTTCGACCAGCGTTGCGGTCAGGCGCTGTAATGTCGGCACCGTCAGTCCGGTTGACCGTGCCAGATCGGTCAGCGACATCGGACCGGTGCTGGCCGACAAGGCATCCAGAACCCGAAAGCCACGCGCAACCGAGGTCAGGAACCGAGGGTCCTGATCTGGGTCGGGTTTTGCGCCGTCTGGTTGATCATGCTGAGCGGTCATGTCAGGTTATAGGCCCCGATCGCCTGCGCCGCTTGCTTGACCGCGTCGCCCAGGGCATGTCGCCGGTCTTTGTCCTGAAACGCGGTGACTGCGCCGCCGAGGATGATCGCCCCATGCACCTTGCCGTTGGCGCCGACCACCGCAGAACCGACCGAGGCCGCGCCCAGCATGACTTCCTCACTTTGATAAGCGTATCCGACCTTGCCCGCCTCCTCTACCGCTGCCGATACAGACCAGATATCGGCCAGCGAATGCGGCGTGATCTTTCGATAGTTCGATGCGGCAAGTACCCTGTAGCTCTCGGCTTTTGGCATTGCAGCCAGAATCGCGCGCCCGGACGCAGTGTTGACCGCAGGCCAGCGCCGACCCAGAGGTGACAGGTTCAAAAGCTCATCCTTGCTGGGGACGCGCGACAGATAGACGATATCGGTCCCATCCAGCACGGTCAGGTCGGCCCGAGTCGCGAAACGTTCTGACAGCTCGATAAGGTAGGGCGTGGCGGTTTCGAGAAAGCGGTTGTGGTGCAGATAACCATAGACCGGACGCAGGCAGGACCGCCCGGGGACATAGCGTTTGCCGCCTTCT
>NZ_JBARVQ010000759.1:0-8728 GCF_049646345.1 Albidovulum sp.
GTCTCATAGCGGGTTTTCCAAACGTATGCGCATCCTTATCGCCGAAGACGAACAGGTTCTTTGTGAACAGATCAGACGGGCCCTTGTCGCAGACGGGCAAACCGTCGATGTTGTCCATGACGGAGAAGAAGCTGCGTTTCGCGGCGCGACCGAACCCTATGATGCCATCATCCTGGATATCGGGCTTCCAAAACAGGACGGCCTGTCGGTTCTGAAAGGCTGGCGGGCGGAAAAGATCGATACACCGGTGTTGATCCTGACGGCCCGCGATGGCTGGACTGATCGGGTCGATGGTCTGGATGCGGGGGCAGACGACTATCTGTCGAAACCCTTCCACATGCCGGAACTATCGGCGCGTATCCGGGCGCTGTTGCGCCGGAAGGCAGGGGTGACCAACCCGGTGCTCAAATATGGCGATGTGGAATTCGACACGCGCAGCGGCCGGGTGGTCCTCGACGGATTTCCCGTCGATCTGACAGCGCAGGAAAGTGCCGTGCTGTCCTATCTCTTTCACAATATCGGACGGCTGGTGTCGCGCACCGAGCTTTCAGAACACATCTACCAATATGAAGGCGACCGCGACTCGAATACGATCGCGGTGTTCGTCACCCGTTTGCGCAAGAAGCTCGGCGCCGATCTGATTCAGACTGTGCGCGGCCGCGGTTACATGATCGACGCCCCCTGATGCGGTCGTTACGGCAGCGGGCCATTGTCGGCGGTCTGATCTGGGCGGCCATCATCGTCGCCATCGGTGGCGTGGCGCTGTTCTACTTCTTTGATGCCCTCACCTTGCGACGTTTCGATACGGCATTGTCAGACCGACATCGTCAGGTCGTCGCGGCACTTGGCAACAGCGGCGGGGGGCTTGATGAGATTGAAACCTTTCTGACCGACCCGGCCTATAACCGCCCCTATTCGGGGCGGTACTGGCAAATCAGCGATGCCGATGGAAATGTTGCAGCATCGCGTTCGCTCTTTGATGCGTTGCTGCCGGTGCCGGACCATGCGACCCCCGACCGGAATTTCTGGAACGATACCGGGCCTGAGGGCCCGATTCGGGGTATCGTCAGCATGATCGGCCTCGAAGATGGATCCACCTGGGTGGTCTCGGTCGCCGAAACGCTCACCGCATTGGAAATCGACCGTCAGCAGATCCGCCAAAGCCTGCTCACCACCTTTGCATTCATCGGCGCATTGGGTGTCGTCGGCGCCGTGCTGCAAACATCGGCGGTGGTCCGCCCGTTGAACCGGCTTCGGCAGGACGTTTCGCATCGCTGGGACAGCCACGATGCGCTCGAACCCGGCGACTATCCGGACGAAGTGTCGCCGCTGGTCGCGGACATCAATATCCTGCTCGATCGCAACCGCGAAATCGTCGAACGCGGTCGCAGACAGGCGGCCGATCTTGCCCATGCGCTGAAAACACCATCGGCGATCTTGCGCAATGAGCTTGACGTGCTTGCAACCAAAGGGATCGACATCCAGCAGGCCCAAAACGCGCTGGACCGGGTCGATGCCCAACTTACCCGGTCGCTTGCACGTATCCGCGCAGTCAATACCGGGGCCGCAACGCGCTCGATGACCTCTTTGCCCAACTCGGTCGAGCGGATGATGCGGCTTTTCCGGTCCATGCCGGAGGTTCAGGAAAAAACCATCGAAAGGGATGTTCCGGAAACTCTCGAAATTCCTATGGATGCGCAGGATCTTGAGGAATCGCTCGGCAACATCCTTGAAAACGCCGTCAACTGGTCCAAATCCGCAATCCTGATATCCGCAGGTGAATCCGAGAGAGACATCTGGCTGATGGTGGAGGATGATGGACCGGGCATTCCTGAACAGGATCGTCGCGAGGCGCTGCGCTCCGGCGGACGGCTCGACACCTCTGCCCCGGGTACGGGTCTTGGCCTCGCGATCGCTGCCGATCTTGCACAGGCTTATGGCGGTGATCTTGCGCTGGACCACTCCGTCGGGCTGGGGGGGCTGAGTGTGAGAATCTCGGTCCCGAAACGCCATGGCCTGTCAGGGCGGGATGCGCAGCAGGATTAGGCTGAACGCCCATGCCGCGCCGCTTGCTTCGGCTGGTTTATGCCAGCCATGCCCCATCCAGCACTCTACCGATAGGCGCTTCGGCGCCGAAGGTTTCCCGCACCGCAATCAACAGTTGAACGCCCCCCGCCTCTGGCCCTTTCTGCGCAGCATCGGAAAGACCGATAGCAGCGTCCGGGGGCACAGGTTCGATGCGGAACGATCTGACAGGGGCCGGCCGTCAAAACACGGCCAGAGACGATGGCAAGACCTCTGCCCTCATCGTCGTGCCTTGCCTGAACGAAGCCTCCTATATCGGCAATCTGCTTGCGCAGCTGCTCGCTTTCGCCGAACGCTCTGCCAGTCATGTCGTCGTCGTTGACGGCGGCAGTACCGACGGGACGCTGGACATCGTGCAGGGAATCGCGGCGACACATCCACGCCTGTCACATCTTCACAACCCGAAAAAAATCCAGAGCGCGGGCATAAACCTGGCGGTGCGGATCTTTGGTGCAGGCACTCGCCACATCATCCGAATCGACGCCCATTGCGGCTATCCGGACGACTATTGCGCGAAGCTGATCGACGAGGCCGAAGCAACCGGGGCGGGCAGCATCGTCGTCGCCATGATCGCGGCGGGCCGGGGGCCCGTTCAGCGGATCAACGCCGCCGTCCAGAATTCCCGCCTCGGCAATGGCGGTTCGCGGCACCGGCGACATCCGACGGGGCAATATGTCGACCATGGCCATCACGCGCTGATCCTGACGGTGGTCTTCAATGCGGTCGGGGGCTATGACGAAAGCTTCCGCTGCAATGAGGATGCAGAGCTTGACTACCGCATCACGCAAGCCGGCTACAGGATCTGGCTGACCGCACGGACAGCGGTGACCTACTACCCGCGGCAAACCCTCGGCGCGCTCTTCCGGCAGTATTTTTCTTATGGGCAGGGTCGCGCCCGGACTGTGCTGAAGCACCGCATCCGCCCGATCGCACGGCAGGCAATCGTTCTGGCTGTCGCCCCCTCGATCCTGACGGCGGCACTCTTTGCGGTCTCGTTGTGGGCCCTGCTGCCGATGGCGATCTGGGCACTGGCATGCCTTGGCGCCGGTGCAGGCATCGCCATCCGCGCGCGGGAGCCGGGGCTCCTCTGGTCAGGCTGTTCCGCGATGGTCATGCATGCAGCCTGGTCTTTCGGCTTCTGGCAACAGGTGATGTCGCGGAATTCCGGCAAAGATGGGCGGGCCATTCCATGACCAATCCTGCCGATCCTGTCGCGGTGGATATCTGCGTCTGCACCTTCCGCAGGCCCCAGATCGCGGACACGCTCGCCTCGATCGAGAAGCTGGCCGTTCCGCAGGGATGCACCGTCTCGGTCATCGTGGCCGACAATGACGACACGCCCTCGGCCCGTCCGCTTGTCGAAAGCTGGGCGCAGAGGTCACACTTTCGGGTTACCTACCTTCATTGCCCGGCCAGAAACATCTCTATCGCCCGGAACGGATGCCTTGATACCTGCGCGTGGGATTATGTCGCGTTTCTGGATGACGACGAGGTTGCGACGGAAGAGTGGCTGGATCAGCTTCTCGGAACGGCGCGGACGACCGGGGCCGATGTCGTGCTGGGGCCCGTAGAGGTCCGCTACCGTCCCGGCGCACCTGCATGGATGCAGGGGGGCGACCTGCATGACACTCGCCCTGTCTGGGTTCGGGGTAAGATCCGTACAGGCTATACCTGCAACGTCCTGTTCCGGCGTTCCTCGCCCGCATTCAGCCATGCCCGGTTCGACCCGGGCTTTGGCCAATCCGGCGGCGAGGACAGCGACTTCTTCCACCGCGCTTTTCGGAACGGCGCACGCTTTGTCTTCGCACCGGATGCCATCCTGCGTGAAGAGGTTCCAGACGAACGGGCGACTTTTGACTGGCTGGCCCGGCGACGGTTCCGCATGGGGCATACACATGGTCAGCTCATCGCCCGTGACAAGGGGCTTGGCGGGCGCTTTGGGTCTGCTGCCCTGGCGGGGCTGAAAGTCATCTACTGCCTCGCAGCCGCCGGTCTGACCGCCGCCGCACCCCGACGCCGGAACCACGCGGCCCTGCGTGGGCTTTTACATATTGGCACGCTCTGCGGCCTGTTCGGCTGGGGCACCCCGCGCCACTACGGTCAGCCACAGTCACACCGGGTGCTCCTGTCGCCCCTCAGCACGGACATTCAGGAATGAAACAGCTCGGGATCGGACTTCGCGAACTTGACGCGCGCATGCCCCCCGATGACCGGCCGGTCGAGGCGGGTCTGGACCTGCGCCAGATCCTTGCGGTCTTTCGGCGGCGTCGGCGTTTGCTCGGGCTTGCCACGGTTGCCGGTCTTGCACTCGGCATGGCCTATCTTCTGACGACCCCGCCCCGCTACTATGCGGCCAGCAAGGTTCTGGTGGATGAACAGCTCAGCCGCCTGACGGATGAGATATCCTCGGCAGAAGCGGCGATCCGCGACGATGCGGCCCTGATGAACGAACTTCAGGTGCTGCAATCGCAGCAACTCGCGGTGGCCGTGATTGACCAGCTTGGCCTTGTCAAAGACCCGACACCGCTTACCGAAGGGCCATCGGCGATCCGGCGCCTTGTTGATACGGTCACCGCCCCGCTCAGGCAGTTGCGCCCGGCGGCCCCGACACCACCGGACAACGCCGTATCAACGCTTTCGGCAAATGAGCAGGTGCGCGACGCCCTTGCCCTTAAATTGGCGGGTGACATCATCGTCAGCCCGGTCGGACGCAGCTACGTGATCGAGATCGGCTATATGTCACAGGACCCCGGCTTTGCCGCACTGGTCGCAAATGCTTATGCCGAGGCCTACCTCTCGGACCAGCTTGTCGCCAATCTGGACGCCAAACGGCGGACCGCCGAATGGATGCAGACGCGGCTCGACCAGCTTCAGACGGATGCGCAGAACGCGGCCCTTGCGGTCGAAAGCTTCAAGGCCGAAAACGGCCTGATCGCAGATCAGGATCAGACCCGGGAACGCCTGCTGGCCGAACAGAAGGTTGAAAAGATCCGCACCGATCTGGAACAGGCGCAGGCCGTGCTGGATGCGGCGCGCGGCGCAACCGACAGCAGTGAGGTTAACATCGCCAGCGCCGAGGCGAAGGTTGCCGAACTGACCGCCGCGCTGGCGGAACCCACGGCCGAGATCGACCGGATCACCAATGCCCAGATCCGCCTGCGCGAGCTTGAGCAACGGGAAAAGACCCTGAATGCGCTCTATCAGGATTTTTCAGCGCGGCGCGAGGCGATCGGACTGCAGGACAGCTTCCCCGTCTCTTCCGTCCGGATACTGACCAAGGCCGACACGCCCGGGAAAGCGGCCACGCCGAAAGCCTCCCGGGTGCTGCCTGTGACCATGCTTCTTGGCCTTCTGATCGGGCTTGCCCTGGCGCTGCGCAGCGAGTTCCGGGAACGCTTCTTCCGCACCGGCGACGATGTTCTCGACACAACCGGCCTGCCCTTTCTCGGCTATCTGCCGGTTGTTCCGTCCACAGTCCGGAACCAGAAAAGCCTGTTCAGATGGCGCGAGGGACGGGACCGCCCTGGCAAGGACGCCACATGGCATCCCGAACAGACCGCACCGCAGCTTTTCATGGCCCTGTCCGCGCCGCATTCAATCTATGTCGAGGCGTTGCGCAATATCCGTGTCGCGGCCGATCTGTCGGTTCCCGGAAATTGCAGGGTCATGGGGGTGATGTCGGTCCTGCCGGATGAAGGCAAGACCATGACTGCCGTCAACTATGCCAATGCTTTGGCCTGTTCCGGCGCGCGGGTGCTGCTGATCGACGCCGATCTGCGCCATCCCGGTCTCAGCGATACGTTGCGGATCACCTCTGGTGCGGGGATCACGCAGGTGCTGATGGAGGAGGTGGGATTGGCCGATGCCATCCGCACTGTCCCGGCAACCGGGCTGAATGTCCTGCCCTGCATCCGGTCCACGCTCACCGCCTATGCGGGCGAGATGCTGAGACTGCCGAAGATGGCCGCCCTTATGACTGAGGCGCGGGCGGCCTACGACTATGTCGTGTTCGACCTGCCGCCGGTCGGCGCGGTGGTCGATGCCAAGATCCTGATGCCGCATATGGATTGCGCGCTGCTTGTCGCCGAATGGGGGCGAACGCCCCGCGACCTGATCCGCCAGCAGGTGCTGCGTGAACCGCATGTCCGGGGCAGGATCCTCGGGATGGCGTTGAACAAGGTCAGGCTGGACGATTTACCGAAATACAGCCGGATTGATGGCACCGAGAATTACATCGACGTCTATTCAGACTATCAGACGGCGCGATGATCACCGGCCGACCCCCAAGCGTCCTTTGATACGGATGCAGGCTTGTTTTGACGCCGTACTGCAAATGGGCGACTATTGGCGCGGGAAGGGCGGATTTGTCCGCGGTTTTTTATGCGCATTCCGATACTCATCGCCTTCATGCTGGTCACCGGCATCACCGTCACGGCGCTTTCGGCCGCCGCCGGGATTGGCTTTGGCGGCATCGTCCTGCGGGTGGTCGCGGCTTTGGTCTTCGTTCAGATCGTCTATTTCGGTGCCCTGATCGCCCTTGCCGCCCTGTCGGGGCGCCACCGGGATCAACGCCGGGATGCCCCGTCAGCCCCGCTCAAGCACCGTTCGCCGCGATAAAGCGCTTCCGCCCGGGCGCCATCCGCCCCGCAATACGGATCAGACCCCCCCTGAGAAGAAGGCGCCGCCGCGCGCGCAGTGGCAATGCGCCTTCGACACTGAACCGGGTGAGCGACTTCACCAGACCGTTTGCCCGCGCCTGCGGAGAATAGGCAAAGACCGGGGAATGCAGGAACTCCGCCCGGTCGGTCACAGGTGCCCGTCGCCAGGCCCGGCGCTGCAACTCTACGATCGAGCGTTTGAGGTTCAGTTCCCGGCGATAATATCCGGCCTTCGCCCCCAGATCGCGGGTGGTTTCACTCCCGTTCTCGGCCCAGACGGCCAGGGGTTCCATCGCGACATGTATATCGTCCTGAAGGGCATAGGTGCGGATATATTCCTGCAAGGTCGCGCTGATCGGAAAGCCGACCTCGAAGTCGGACGCGGCACGGGCGGACCAGAAAAGACCACCATTCGACACGCCGATATCGGCCATCAGCGCCAGCCGGAACCGGTCAGGTGCATAGCGCCCCTCAACGAATTTTCGGTCAAGAATGCCGAATGTACTGATCCGGGCGGCCCCGGTGCCGCTGGCATATTCGATGACCTGATTGCGCAGGATCACCTCCACGCCTTCCAACTGGCAAAGCGCGATATTGGCCGCGATGAAATCCGGCAGGATGAAATTGTCATCTTCCACCACGCAGAAATAATCCGCGCCGCGCGGGTTCTGACGGCTGAAACAGGCGTCGATGTTCTTTGAAGCAAAAAGCTGTGGCCGGTTGTGGTGATAGTGAATGCGCCCATCGGCCAGGGCGGCGACAACCGCCGCGCCCCCCCCGTCCGGATCATCGTCAAAGACATCGCAGACCCAGTTCCGCCAGCTCTGCGCCTGAAGCGAGCGCAGGCAACGCTCCAGCGCCTCGGGCCGCCGATAGGTTGGCGTCCGGATCTGGACCAGCGGCTCGGGCGGCAGGTTATCTGGCAATGGAATGGTCCTTTCGCGCAAGATGTTCCCGCGCCGCCCGGGCGAGGTTTCGCACAAGTGGCGGATCGCGCAGCATGATCGCCAGCGCGCCGAGCGGGTCGCGCCCTTTGATCCGCCCGACCAATTCTGCAAAGCGCAGTTCGCGGCAGAGGTTTTTCCGGCGTTGAGCGAAGAGGCGCTGCAATTCCGTCGATGGGCCGATCGCCGGGGCAAGCCGGTCCTGCGCCGCGATCATCGCGCGGATATCGGCGGGTTTCAGGCGATGCGATACTGAGCCTTCGCGCTTGCGGTAGCGGTAGAAGGCGTCCGGCATCACCGTCATGGATAGCCCCTTCAGGAGCAGACGCAAAAGAAAATCGTGATCCTCGCCCACGCGCAGGTCTTCGCGGTAGCGCATCTCGCCGATCCTGTCGCGCCGGATCAGCGGCTTCAGATAGCCAAGTGGCGCATGACCCGGCCCCGGCAATTCCGACCGCAAGAAGGCGTCCGGCGTCACCGCGACCAGACCTTGCGCAATATCTGCCGGCAGGAGGTGGCCAAGATCGGCCCCGCCTGCATCGGAAAAGAGGCTGAGATTGTCGGCAACGATATCGGCCGTTGCCCCGGCCGCGTGGTCCAGCATCCGGCGGAACCGGTCGGGCAGGATCAGGTCGTCGGAATCCACAACCGCCACCCAATCCCCCCGGGCTGCATCCAGCGCGCGGTTCCGGCTTGCGCCCGGGCCGGTATTGGCAGGTGCCGTCAGCACACGCACACGGCCGTCCTGACTGGCAAGCTCCCGGGCGATGACGACACTGTCATCGGCGGAACAATCGTCCGCCACGATCACTTCGATATCCTGCAATGTCTGGGCCAGAACCGATCCAATGGCGGCCCGCAAATATGCGCCGCCATTGTGGTTCGCCATGATCACCGACAGGGTCGGGACTTCTTCCGCTTCCATGGCAGGCCAAATCCGGTTGTTCCACCCGAAATCCCTATCATGCGGCCCGTCCTGCGTCACAGGGGGGACACCACGCGCCAGCGGCGATCCGCGTGTTTGGCCGGCCGGAATAGGCG
>NZ_JBARVQ010000760.1:0-5031 GCF_049646345.1 Albidovulum sp.
TCACCACGCCCAAGGAAATGATCGAACGGCTGAACGCCGATGTCTATGATTTCGTGCAGCCCGACGCCTCGGTCATGGGGGGGATTTCGGCGGTGATGGATGTCTTTGACGCCGCGAAAAAGAAGGGTACCGATGTTGTCGTCCATGCCTGGGGCGGGGCGGCGGCGATCATGGCCTCTTACCACGCGGCCTTTGCGGCCGGGGGCACGCTGGTGGAATTCCCGATGCTCGATTTTCCCTTGGGGCGCGAGATGATGGGCGATCAGGCCCAGATCGTCGACGGCCATCTGCTACGCCCCACCGCCCCCGGCCTTGGTCTGGTGCTGACGCCTGAGATGGAGGCGCGTTACCCATTCGACGAAAGCGCCGTCTATTCCTGCGCATTGCTCGATTACGGCCCGCCGCCGGACAGCTATTGGTCGGATTACGGGCAGGGGGCGTAGTCCCTAGCGTCTGGAAGCGCCCGGCAGAACGGCGTGGCTGACCAGAGCTGTTCCCGCTGGAAGAAGACATATGGCGCAAAGGGCACGGACCGATTGACGGAAGCGAAAGCGTCTTCAGAAAGAGGACGAGCGGCTGCGCAAAGCTGTTTGTGATCTAACTTCGGACAAGCGGATCTTGGCGAAAGCCGCGAAGGGAAACTTCTGAACCCGGCTTTTCGCCGTGCTTGCATTGATCCCGTCCATACCAAGCTGATTATCGTCGGAACGCCGCGCCGCGAGAAGATGCGGTCTCGGCCCGTTATCAAACCGTGAGCCACGCCACCAACCGGAAATCACTGGGTCCAGGGCCTAATGACTTGAACTGTTGATAAGACAGAGCTGCGCACTTATCGTGAACCCGATTAATTTTGAGGGGTTCTTGATGAAGTCGCTATTGGTACTTTCGGTCGCTTTATTCACGCTTAATTTTTTGCCTCAACGCGCTCACGCTTGGATGCAGATCTGTAACGAAACCGACCACTCTTATATCTATTCCTACGTCCGTCGCAGTGGGACCGGCTTTCTTGGTGGTGATTGGAATGCTGCCGGTTGGTTCAAACTCGACAATGGTTGTTCGAGCGTTCATTCCACCGGCGTGGCGGTAGGTGCCTATCTGATGATTTACCGAATTGTTGATGGCAATTACATACCAGTGGAAGATGTTACGCGGATCATAGAGCGACGTGGCACAAGCACAACCGTCAGTTCAAATCCGCTTATGGAAGCAAGTCGTGATGTCTTTTGCCTTCCAACGGCGGGGTTCAAAAAGACTTTCAGATCGTCTGACTTTGACCGTAGATCCTGCAGATCCGACGAATTCCTTGCAATCGCGACTGTTTATTCGTTCGCACGCGGCGGAACGGTATCAGAGATTTTTCTGAGAGAGGGCACTGTCGTCCACGGTTGGAGATAAAGTGCGAAGACCGTTCTTCTGTCATTCTGTCACCTCAGACGGCAACATTTCCGCGACAGTCCCGGTGATGTTCTTTCAATAACCCAATGATCGGTGCTTCGCCAAAACGGTTTTTCTTCATCTTCTGGCTTCTCGATGGAAGAACGGGCCAACCTGCAAACGCAGGACATTCAATTGCTCAGAACAGGTGCCGCTCTTTTGCCATCAGCGCTGCCTGAGTGCGGTTTGCGACCTTGAGCTTTGCCAGTACATTCTTGACATGCAGTTTAACGGTGACTTCCTGAATATTGAGGACGCGCGCAATCTCTTTGTTCGACAGCCCGATGCAAAGCTGTTCCAGTGTTTGCATTTCTCGTTCTGACAACTCAGAGAATACACGATCGCGCGGTGTTTCGTTTTGGGCATTTCCAAAATCGAATGGAAAGTAGCGTTCCCCTGACAGAATGAACCTTATCGCGTTTACCGTAGAGGCCGCTGTCAACGATTTTGGAATAAACCCATCGGCGCCGCGCGACATGGCCATATTCGCAACATCCCGGTTGGCTATCCCTGACATAAGCGCAACTTTGACGTTTGAATGTTCTTTCATGGCGCGTTCCAGGCCTTCAAGACCGTTCATGCCATGCATCTGGTAATCGAGGATCAACAGGTCAAACGAGGTCAATCCAGACAGTTCCTTAAGGGCTGCGTCCAGGTTGGAGACCGAGGTGACATGGAAATCATCAATCGTGCCGAGATAAGCTGAAATGGTGTCTCGGACCAATCCGTGATCATCTGCTAGCAGGATATTCGGCATTTACGCAAAGTCCTTATTCATGCCGTTCAAGTATAGGCGGAAAATGACAAAAAGGTGGCGCACCTCTCCCTAAGTATAGGTGGCTATGCCTTTGCCTCCAATAATTGTTTCGGTGAATGGTGTATCGCGAAACGGAACCCACTTACGGAAGATGCAAATGTACGACAAACAGACTGCAGGGTATTTGGCTTTCCTCTTCGCGCTTGTGATTCAATTTGCAAGCCCGTCAGTCGCCCAAGACGGCGTCAGCCTGGCGGTTTCCGGTGCAATCGATCCGGCGGAATTATCTTTGGAAGAACTGGATCTGATGGACCAGATCAGGTTTGAAACCTCTACGATCTGGACCGATGGCGTCACGAGGTTTTCTGGCGTCTCGCTCAAGCGGTTGCTGGAGGATCGAAATGCCACGGGTAACATGGTGCAGATGATTGCCCTTAATGATTACGCAATCAAAATTCCCGTGGAAGAGCTGGGCGATGAGGCACCGATCATTGCGACACGCATGAATGGTGAACCGATGCCGGTTCGCGACAAGGGACCTTACTGGGTTGTCTTTCCTTATGATTCAGACCCGCAATATCAATCAGAGATTGTGTACTCTCGCAGTATTTGGCAACTTAATCGCCTCGTTGTCACTGAAGAGTGAGCCAAGACGCATCGCGTCAATCTCACCTTGTTAGGTTGCGCATGAAGGCTCGTTTGAGAGGCTATAGAATTGTCATAATCGCAGGCATTGGCCTGCTGATTTTGCTATTCACCATGATGTGGGCTGATCTTGCGGCACAGCTTCGCGACCTGTCGACGGCAGAAGACGATAACACGCAGTGGAGTATTTCGCAGCTAGAAACCGAATTTGCCAATCTGCAAGTCTCGCTCACGAAGCCAAAAGAGGACGGCAACTACGACGATTCAACCATTAAGCTGCGGCTTGATCTGGCGCTAAGTCGTTTGGGAATTCTGACGTCAGGGCGTTCCAGACTGTTCTTTTCCGAAAGCGAAGAAGCAGAGCGGCTTACGGGGGCAATCTCTGAATTTGCAAAGCAAGTGGCCCTTGTTGCGGATCAACCTGGTCCGCTTACCGATGAAAGGGTGGGGCAATTAACAGAACTTACGGCAGAGGTCCGTCCTGACATTCGCAAAATTGCCCTCTTGGGGGTGGAAATTGATGCCGCGCGCTCTGACGCTCAGAGGGCTGCCTTTTCCAAACAGCTCAGACAGACCGGTGGTATCGCGATTGCGCTTATTCTCGTGATGGGCGTACTGATGCTGTTGCTGGACCGGATGCTCACGGGGGCGGCCGCCCGTGATGCCGAGCTTTTGGCTTCTTCAAAACTGCTCAAATCGACAATTGCAGCATCACTGGATGCGATTATCACCGCAAATGACAAGGGTGAGATCATTGAATACAACGCGGCGGCGGAAGATGTCTTTGGATGGACGCGAGATGAAATCATCGGCGAAACCATGGAGAACACCATCATTCCGCACCGCATGCGAGAAGCCCACCAAACAGGCATGGCGAGGTTCCTTGCCACGGGCGTTCGCCGGGTGGTTGACGGGGGGCGGGTGGAACTGTTTGCCTTGCGCAAAACAGGCGAAGAATTCCCGGTCGAATTGAATATCACCTCTGTAGAGGATGAAGAAAATACTAAATTCATCGCTTATATTCAGGATGTTAGCGATCGAAAGATCAATGAGCAGAAGTTGATTGATGCACGCGATCGCGCCCAGCAAACAGATAAGGCGAAATCTCAGTTCCTGACCGTGATGAGCCATGAAATGCGTACTCCGCTGAATGGTATCATAGGTGTTCTGGATCTATTGCGGACCACCGAATTGACCGAGAAGCAGGATCGCTATGCGCGTATCGCAACAGCATCCAGCGAGATATTGCTAGGCCACACCAACGAAGCCCTGGACATCACTCGAATTGAAACGGGCAGCTTTCAATTGAAACCGGAGAATTTTGATCTTTTCGAACTCTGCACCTCTTTGGTCGATGTGTTGGAGCCCTTGGCGCAGGAAAAGAACCTCGATTTGTCCGTGACGATCGATGAAGCGATGCAAACCGCGTTCTTTGGGGACAGCAATCGCATTCGCCAGATTCTTGCGAACCTTATCGGCAATGCGATCAAATTCACCAGTGAAGGTGGAATTTCCGTCACGGCTTCGGGGATACATGGCGCATCTGAGACCTCTTTGAAGATTGCCATTCAGGACACCGGAATTGGCATTCCTTCGGATCAGCAAGAGCAGGTTTTCGAAGATTTCGTGGCCCTTACCAAAAGTGAAGGCCGTCAATCACGGGGGGACGGGCTTGGCCTATCCATATCGCGCAGAATTGCGCGCAAATTGGGGGGGGACATATCTGTTGCAAGCAGGGTGGGCGTGGGATCAACCTTTACTTTGACGATCCCGCTGATGCGGCGAGATCTTAGGCAAAATGAAGTCGAGGAGACGCCTGCGGTCAAGTCAATATATGACCAGTATCCCAAGCGCGTTCTGGTGGTTGAGGATAATTACATCAGCCGCAAAGTGCTGCGGGACATGCTGGAAGGTCTGGGCAACCACGTCACCGAAGCGGTCAATGGTGTCGCTTGTCTTGAAAAGGCCGAGGATGAGAAATTCGATCTTATCTTCATGGATGTCAGCATGCCTGAAATGAATGGGATCGAAGCGACAGAACGCCTAAGGGCAGGCCAAAGCCTGAATGCCAAAACGCCTATCGTCGGGCTTACGGCACATGGTCAGGAAGAATATCGCGAAGCTGGTGAACAGGCTGGCATGAGCATGTTTCACACAAAACCCATTCGTCTGGCTGCGTTGCAACGAATATTGTC
>NZ_JBARVQ010000761.1:0-6336 GCF_049646345.1 Albidovulum sp.
CAACAATACCAACCCCGCGCTGCAGCCGGGTGGGTCAGAGGCAAAGGCAGTGACGGATGCGGGCTGGACCATCGCCCGGGATGGAATGGAGTTTCGGCTATGAACGAGATGACGACCCGCACCGCATTCGAGGCCCGTCTCCGCAAGATCGGCGATGAGCGCTATCACGACCGCCATCCGTTCCACACGCTCCTGCATTCGGGCGGCTGCAACATCAATCAGGTCCGCGCCTGGGTGGTGAACCGTTATTATTACCAAAGCCGCATCCCGATGAAGGACGCAGCTTTCCTCAGCCGGGTCGAGGACCCCGCCCTGCGCCGAAGCTGGCGGTCGCGGATCGAGGATCACGACGGCACCGACACGCGCGAAGGCGGCATCGCCCGCTGGCTGAAACTGGCCGCCGCCGTGGGACTCGACCCTGATTATGTCGCCTCGGCAAAGGGCGTCCTGCCTGCCACCCGCTTCGCGGTCGATGCCTATGTGCGCTATGTGCGCGATGAGCCGATGCTGAAGGCGGTCGCCTCGTCTCTCACCGAACTTTTCGCACCAAAAATCCATGCCGACCGGATCGCGGGGCTTCTGGAGCATTACGATTTCGCCAGCCCCGAGGCGATCAGCTATTTCCGCCACCGGCTGGACGAGGCCCCGAAGGACGTACAGTTCGGGCTTGGCTGGGTGCTCGACCATGCCGTAACCCCGGCCGATCAGGACGCGGCGGCGGCGGCGCTGACCTTCAAGACCGATGTCCTCTGGTCCCAGCTTGATGCGCTCTATTCGGCCTATGTGGCACCGGGCCGTATCCCGCCCGGCGCCTGGCAGCCTGGCGAGGGGCTGGCATGACCCCCGCCGCGATCCCCACCCTGCCGCGCGGCGTACGGCTGCACCATGACCGGGTGCGCCGGGCCGAGGTGCTGCTGGGGCCCGAAACAGCGCTGATGCTGGACCAGATCGGTGCGGTGATCCTGAAAGAGATCGATGGCAGCCGCTCTGTGGCCCGGATCACAGGCGATCTGGCGGCGCGGTTCGGTGCCCCCGAAGATCAGGTCAGCGCGGATGTGGCGGAGTTCCTGCAAGACCTCGCTGACAAACGGCTGGTGGATCTGACCGATGGCTGAGCCGCGCGCCCTACCCCCCATCGCGATGCTGGCGGAACTGACGCATCGCTGTCCGCTGGCCTGCCCCTATTGCTCCAACCCTTTGGAACTGATGGTGAAAGAGACCGAGTTATCAACCGATATATGGGCACGGGCCTTCCGCGAGGCGGCCGAAATTGGCGTCTTGCAACTGCACCTCTCGGGCGGCGAACCGGCCTCGCGCCGCGATCTGGAGGATCTGGTGCGCCACGCGCGTGAGGCGGGACTTTACACCAACCTCATCACCTCGGGCATCGGCCTGACCCGGGCGCGGCTGGAAGCGCTGGTGGCGGCCGGGCTCGACCATATCCAGCTTTCGGTGCAGGGCGTGCGGTCCGAGATTGCCGACCGGATCGGTGGCTACAAGGGCGGGTTCGACCGCAAGATGGAACTTGCAGGACATATCGCCGATCTCGGCATCCCGCTGACGCTGAACGCGGTGATGCACCGGCACAATCTGAATGACCTGCCCGCGACGATCGACCTTGCGCTGACGCTCGGCGCAAGGCGGATCGAGGTGGCCTGCGTGCAGTTTCAGGGCTGGGCGCTGAAAAACCGCGCCGCCCTGCAGCCTTCGCGCGATCAGGTCGATCAGGCAAAGCGCATCGTGGCCGAGGCCCGCACGCGCCATGCCGGACGGCTGGTCATCGACTTCGTGCCGCCGGATTATTACGCCGACTTCCCAAAGGCCTGCATGGGCGGCTGGGGCTCCACCGGCCTCAACATCGTGCCCGACGGGACGGTCCTGCCCTGCCACGCGGCGCAGACGATCCCGGGGCTGGTGTTCCAGAACGTGGCCACGACGGCGCTGAAGGACATCTGGTATCGCGGCCCCGCTTTCGCGGCCTTCCGGGGCACCGACTGGATGCCGGACCTGTGCCAGACCTGCGACCGGCGCGACGTCGATTTCGGCGGCTGCCGCTGTCAGGCGATGGCGGTGCTTGGCGATCCGGCGGCGACCGATCCGGTCTGCCGCAAATCCCCCGGCCGCGCCCGGCTTGATGCGCTTCTGGCAGAGGAAACGTCATCTGAAACGGCGGAGTTCACCTATCGCCGCCTGCCACGGCCGGTCCCGGCCTGATCGCGCAGTCAGATCAGCAGGGATGCAGCCCCTTCATGTTTCAGCAGCGCCACCTTGGCCTCCACCCCGCCCGGCGCTGAAAACCCGCCCAAACCGGACGCGCCGAGGATACGGTGACAGGGGACGATGACCGGGATCGGATTGGCCCCGCAGGCCTGACCTATGGCCTGGGCCGGCACACCGAGCGCCTTGGCCAGATCACCATAGGTCCGCGTTTCACCCAAAGGGATCGCACACATCGCGCGTTGTACATCGCCCGTCAGGCCGGGAGAGAAGGCAATCGGCAGGTCGAATGCCTCGCGCTTCTGGTCGAAATACAAGGCCAACTGGCGGCAAGCCTCATCAAGCAGGGCTGAATCACCATCATCCGGCGCATCCCCACCCCAGTCGAGCCGCGTGATCGCCCCACCCTCTTCGGTCAGGACCATCCGGCCAAGCGGGCTGTCGAACGCCTTCCTTTGCATCATGCCGTACCTCCTGCCGGTCCGAACGCCCTGCGGATCATCGCCGCCAGCTCCTCGATCGCGGGCGAGCTGCCGCGCGGGTTACGATAGAGCACGACGCGGGCGGAATCGATGGGCGGGAAGCCCTCGGCAGGTGTGAGTTCCCGGCAGCCGTCCGGGATCGTGCTGCGCGACAGGGCGACCACTGCAAGGCCAGACCGAACGGCCGAAAAGAATCCGCCGACCGTATCGCATTCAAATGCCACCCTATGCTCCAGCCCGTGCCGCTCCAGCGACGGGATCATATGCTGGGCACACCACTCCGAGTTGAAATAGGTCGCAATCGGCAAGGGGTGCTGCAAATGCTGCTCATGGCGATCAGATGTGACCCAGACCGATTGCTCAACCCCCAGAACCTCTCCCCGTGTCTTTCCGCTGCGCCATTCGAACACAACAGCGAGGTCGAGATCGCCCGCCTGCATCGCTGCCATCTGCGGTTCGGAATAGTCGAGCCGCACCGCCACTTCGACTTCCGGATAAGCGCGGGCAAAACCGGCCAGAACGCCGGGCAGGATGGTTTCGCTGTAATCCTGCGGAATGCCGATCCGGACCGGCCCATTCAGCGGACGGGAGCGGAGCGCGGTAGCCGCCTCCTCGATCAGCCCGGTGATGCGGCGGGCATAGGGCAGAAGCTGTTGCCCGCGCGCCGTCAGCACCACGCCGCGCGGCAACCGGTTGAACAATTTCTGGCCAAGGCTTTCCTCCAGCCGGGCGATCTGCATCGAGACCGCCGATTGTGTGCGCCCCAGCCGGTCCGCGGCACTGGTGACGCTGCCCGCCTCGGCGATGGCAAGGAAACTGCGCAGAAGATCGCTGTCGGGCGGCTGGATCATGGTATCAATCTATCTGATACCAATCATAATATCTATTCGTTTGTTTGATTTAACTCCACGCCCCACAATCGGGTGCCAGACAGGAGGGAGGCAAGCATGTCCAGCCACACGACCACCCCGGCCCACCGGACCACCCTTCTGCGATGGACCGATCGCCTCCTGCGCCTGCTGGCCCGTTGGCGCGCCTCCCGCGTGGGGCGCGCGCGGGTCCGCGCCCTTCTGACTCGGCCTGATGACCATCTGATCGACGATATCGGGGAAACACGGGATCGGTTGCGCGAACGCTTCGGCCTCTGGGACGGGGCGTGACGCCCCGCTCCTTCATGCAGCCCGCGCGCCCAGACCTTCCACCTCCCGCGCCCAGCGTCCCACGGCTCCTTCGCCCGGCTGGCTTGCACCCGCAAACCAGGTGAACCGCGCGGGGCGGATGCCGACAAATCCAAGGACCTGGCTGCGCAACTGATGGATCAGCGCATTGCGATATCTCAGCCGCTGGAACCAGCCGGGCGTATCCGAGGTCACGATGACCCGCGCGCTGCGCCCGGTCAGAAGCGGCGCGGGCATGCCGATGCTGTTGGTGACGCGGGTGTCAAAGGTCGTTCCGGGCAGGAAGGTGCGATCGATCAGCCCCTTGAGTTTGGCCGGCAGGCTGCCCCACCACATCGGCATCGCCAGAACGAAGTGGTCGGACCATGACAGATCCTGCATCACGGTCTCCAGGACCGGCTCCAGCGGCTTCCACTCCCTGAAGCTGCCCTGACCAAAATCGGCATCGAACTCCATGGCGCTCAGATGGGCCATCCTGACCTCGTGACCGGCAGCCCGCGCAGCCTTTGCATAGGCCTCGGCAAAGCTGCGCGACAGCGAGGTCGCGGCGGGGTGTCCGTCGAGGATGAAGATCCGTTTTGCCTGCATGATTCTTTCCCAAAATTGACCGCGGTCATATTTATGAACAAAAATGACCATGGTCAATATTAAATTTGACCACGGTCAATTCATGCGCTAGACAGCCTCATGGCACGGGCTGTCCAGAAGCGAACCCTTGAGACCCGCGCGCGACTGATCGCGGCGGCCGAAGAGGTGATTGCCGAGGCGGGATACGAGGCGATGCGGGTCGAGGAAGTGGTGCAGCGCGCGGGCGTCGCAAAGGGCACGTTCTTCGCCCATTTCCGCGACAAGGAGGCGCTGCTCGAACGTCTGATCGGCACCCGGGGCGATGCCCAGCTTGACCGGATCGAAGCCCTGCCCCCCCCTGCCGACATACCGGCGATCATCGCGGCACTGAACCCGCTGATCGCCGAGATGACCTCCGAACGCTATGTCTTTGACCTGATCCTGCGCTATTCGGGTGCCGCCAGCAGGGCCGAGACCGGCCCCATCGCCCAGACCTTCGCCCGTACCGATGAAGTGCTCAGCCAATGGCTTGCGCTTGGCCCCTTCCGCAAGGATGTCACGCCCGCACTGCTCTCATCCGGGGTGCAAGCCTTCCTGATGCATGTGACCGCGCTGCATTTCTGCGAGCTCTATCACGAGCAGACGTTGCAGGAGATGCTGACGGAACTTCTGGAAGCGTGGCTGCTGCCCGGCGGAACAGGGGCCAAAGCGGGGTAAGCAGGCCCGACATGTCGCGCCCACCCGGTTTCTTTTAAAAGGCAGCCAAGGCCAGTCTCAGCCCAACACCGCGTCGCAGCGGGCGCAGGTGCCAGCGTGGCCATGCGATCCGACATCGGGCAGGATCTTCCAGCAGCGCTGGCATTTCTCGCCCTCGGCTGTCTCAAAGACCACGCCGACGCCCGGCACTTCGGGCAGGCGGAAGGCCTCATTCGGGGCCGGGTCGCCGGTCAGGCTGATGGCGGAGGTGATGCAGATATCGGCGAAGGGCACCGACCGCAGCGCTTTCAGCACCTCGGCATCCTCGACATGCACCACCGGTGCCGCCTCAAGGCTGGCGCCGATCACCTTGGCCGTGCGCTGCACCTCCAAAGCTGCCGTCACCACCCGGCGGACGCGGCGGATGCTGTCCCATTTCTGGGCCAAGGGCTCATCCAGCCAGTCGCCGGGCGTTTCGGGCATATCCTCCAGATGGACCGATCCGGCATCACCCGGAAAGCGCGAGAGCCAGACATCCTCCATCGTGAAGACAAGGATCGGGGCCAGCCAGGTGGTCAGCCGGTGGAAGAGGATATCGAGCACCGTGCGCGAAGCGCGGCGGGTCGGGCTGTCCTCTCCATCGCAATAAAGCACGTCCTTGCGGATGTCGAAATAGACCGCCGAGAGGTCCACCGTCGCGAAGGTGAAGAGGGTCTGGAACACGCCCTGAAAGTCGTATTTCGCATAACCCTTGCGCACGGTATGGTCGAGTTCGGCCAGCCGGTGCAGCACCCAGCGTTCCAGTTCCGGCATGTCGGCGGGCGCGACCTTTTCGGCCTCAGAAAACCCGGCGAGGTTGCCCAGCAGGAAGCGCATCGTATTGCGCAGCCGGCGATAGCTGTCCGCCGTCCCCTTCAGGATCTCCTTCCCGATGCGCAGGTCGACCGTGTAATCCGACTGCGCCACCCAGAGCCGCAGGATATCCGCACCGTATTCGTCGATCACCTCTTGCGGGGCGACGGTATTACCGAGCGATTTGGACATCTTCATGCCCTTTTCGTCGAGCGTGAAGCCATGGGTCAGCACACCGTGATAGGGCGCGCGGCCCTTGGTGCCGCAGGCTTGCGGCATCGAGGAATGGAACCAGCCGCGATGCTGTTCGGTGCCTTCAAGGTAAAGATCGGCAATGCCGTCCT
>NZ_JBARVQ010000762.1:0-2612 GCF_049646345.1 Albidovulum sp.
TTCCGCACCAGCCCGATCTCGAAATATTCAAGATAGCGCAGCCCGCCATGGAACAACTTGGTCGAGGCCGAGGAGGTCGCCTGCGCGAGGTCCCCCATCTCGGCCAGAGCGACCGAGAGCCCGCGCCCCGCCGCGTCGCGGGCAATGCCGGTGCCGTTGATGCCGCCGCCGATGATGAACAGGTCATAGGCGTGTTCGGGGATGGGGTCGGAAACCAAGGGGATTCTCCGCGGATACCGTTCGGGTTATCGCGCTCATGTGCGCGCATTGTCAACTTTAGTATTCGTTAATGTTCGTTTTTCGTGACTTTGGGGCGGAACGGGGTTATTCCCTACCCCGTCCCGGACCTGATCCGGGACCTCTGACCCAGCCGGGAGGCCCCGGATCGGGTCCGGGGCAGGGTTGGAGGAAAGGCATATGGCACTCAGTTTCCGGCAAAGCGAGATTCTCGACATTGCGCGGGCCGAGGGGCGCGTGGGGGTCGACGACCTTGCCGAACGCTTCGGGGTGACGCTTCAGACCATCCGCCGCGACCTGACCGAGCTTGCCGATGCGGGCAAACTCGACCGTGTCCATGGGGGCGCGGTGCCGCGCGCCGGTGTTGCCAATATTGGCTATGAAGAACGGCGGCTGATGAATGCCGGGGCCAAGGCCGCGATCGGCGCGGCCTGTGCGGCGACGATCCCCGACAACTCCTCGCTCTTCCTCAATATCGGCACCACGACCGAGGCGGTGGCCAACGCGCTGTTAAAGCATCGCAACCTGACGGTGGTGACCAACAACATGAACGTTGCCCATATCCTTGCCGCCAATGAAAGCTGCGACGTGATCGTCGCAGGCGGTGTCCTGCGCCGTTCGGATGGAGGGCTGGTGGGTGACCTTACGACCGAGGCCATCGGCCACTTCAAGGTGGACTACGCGATCATCGGCACCTCGGCCCTCGACCTCGACGGCGACCTGCTGGATTTCGACCCGCAGGAGGTGCGCGTCAGCCGGGCGATCCTGCATCAGGCCCGCGCCAGTTGCCTTGTGGCGGACGCCTCGAAACTCGACCGCCGCGCGCCGGTCCGCATCGCGTCCCTGTCCGAAATCGGCCGGGTTTTTACGGACAGGCCGTTGCCCGCCGCGCTGGCCGCGAAATGCCGGGACTGGGACACTGAAGTGATCCTCAGCCGGTAAGCTGCGCCCAGGCGGACAGAAGATCAGGTCGCGCCTCGCCCGCGATGCGGATCATGCGTATGTCGAGATCCTGCGCGGGAAGCCGGTCGTCGAGCGCCTGAAGCCGTCCCTCGGTCAGGGGGGCTTTCACCAAGGCCTCCGGCAACCAGGCGATGCCGATCCCGTTCAGCGCATATTGCAGGGCGGCCAGCGTCAGCGCGGTTTCTGCCTTGCGGATGAACCCGATATGGGGTGCGACGCGCGGCAGAACTGCGCGTTCCATGACATGCCCAAGAAAGACATCGGTCGGATAGGCAATGAGCGGCCAGCCGTCCCCTTCGACAACGCCGGGTGCGACGACGGGCACGAAACGGTCGCGCCCCAGAATTGCGGTGTCAAAAGCATGGCTGGCGGGCAGGCTGCGTTCGCCGGGCAGTTCGTACATCACCGCCAGATCAACCTCGCCTGAGAGCAGCATCAAAAGGCATTCATCGCGATTGCCTGAGCGTACGCGCACGGCGTGATTGCCGGTTTCGGCCAGAACCGAGACAAGGCGCGGTGAAACGGTCGTGGTGATCGCGTGCTGACAGGCGAGCGACAACGTGCCGCCCTTGCCTTGGCCTGCGCGTTTCAACCCCTCGCGCAGGCGACGCAAACCGGCGGCAAGCGCCCGCATTTCGGGTTCCTGCGCGCGGATGGCGGGTAGCAGTTCCACCGGCTTGCGGGACCGATCGAAAAGCTCGGCCCCGATACTGTCCTCAATCGCGCGGATGCGGCGGGTAAAGGCCGATTGCGTCAGGCAGCGCATCTCGGCTGCCCGCGCGAAAGAGCCGGTGTCGAGTACTGCCAGAAGATCATCAATCCAGTCGAGCCGCATGAAGGGCGCATAGCCCAGATATCATCAACTTGCAACTTTGGAATATTAATCCGCGAAGTTCGCATTTGTTTTGACCGGTCCAGCGCCGCTATATGTCGCCAAACGCAACTCACGGAGAATCCCATGCATCTTGCCCGCTTCCCGCGCCACTTCCTTGCCCACCTGCCGACGCCGCTGGAGCGGCTGGACCGTCTGTCGAAGGAACTCGGCGGGCCGGAGATCTGGATCAAGCGCGACGACTGCACCGGGCTTTCCACGGGCGGCAACAAGACCCGCAAACTGGAATTCCTGATGGCCGAGGCCATGGCGCAGGGCGCTGATATCGTGATGACGCAAGGTGCGACCCAGTCGAACCATGCCCGTCAGACGGCGGCCTTTGCCGCGAAGCTGGGTATGAAGTGCCATATCCTCTTGGAAGATCGCACCGGGTCGAACAACGCCAACTACAACAACAACGGCAACGTCCTTCTGGACCATCTGCACGGTGCCACGACCGAAAAGTGCCCCGGCGGCGGTGACATGAATGCCGAAATGGAAAAGGTGGCCGACAAGCTACGCGCCGACGGCAAGAAGGTCT
>NZ_JBARVQ010000763.1:0-4328 GCF_049646345.1 Albidovulum sp.
GATGACGCTGCACCCCCGGCGGCAGGACCGGCAGGCCCGGCGTGACCACGCCCGCCCGTTCAAACGGCGTTTCGATGATCGACTGATAGTTCACGTGAGAGGCTCCAGTTCCCCGATACTGACACGCTCGGTCCGGCCCCAATGGGTGACCAGCAGTTTGCAGCCGGTGGGCGAAAGCGAGCTATGCGCAGTGCCCGGCTCCAGCCGGACGAAATCGCCCGCGCCGTAGGCATGGCCGTCGAAATCGACCAGTTCACCCTCGAGCACATAGAACTCCTCGGCCCCCCGATGCCGATGCGGCGCACTGCTCGCCCCCGGCGCCATCACCAGAAGGTAGCTCCCGGTCCCGCTTTCGGCGTCGAACGAGATGTTGTGCCACAGCATCGCCCCATCCGAACCGCCAAACGTCGCCATAGGTACAAACTCGGCAGTGTCAAAACGCGTGAGCGTGCGGCGGGTGTCCTTCTTGCCCATCGCGTCACCCCACACCCAGAACTTTGCGGCGGGTCGCCGACCAGCGCATGATGATGTGATCGAACGCCAAGGCCATCAGCGCCACGCACATGCCCAGCACGAAGTTCTTGCCAAGCTGATTACCCGCCAGCGTCTTCTGCAATTCCTGCCCAAGGTCCTGCGTGCCGATGAAGGCCGCGATGATCACCATGAAGAAGGCGAACATGATGGCCTGATTGAACCCAACGGCCATGGTCGGCAGCGCCAGTGGGATCTGCACTTTCCACAGTTTCTGGCTGCGGGTGGCCCCCGACATGTCGGCCACCTCGATCAGCTCTTCCGGCACGGCCCTGATGCCCTCGATCGTGTAGCGCATCAGGGGAACGGTCGCGAAGATGAAGATGGCAAAAACCACGGCCACGTCGTTGACGCCAAAGAGCATGATCGCCGGGATCAGGTAGATGAAGCTGGGGAAGGTCTGGGCGGTGTCGCAGACCAGCAGGATCGGTTCGGACCATTTCTTGCGCCGGGCGGCGAGGATGCCAAGCGGCAGGCCGATCATCGTCGCAAGGATCACCGCCGATATGACAGCATAGACCGTGATCATCGAGCGGTCCCACCAACCCGTCAGCGCGATGATCGCAAAGAACCCGCCCGCGAGAGCCGCCGAGCGTCGCCCACCGACATACCAGCCCGCCGCCGCGACAGCGAGGATAACCGATGTCGATGGCAGCCAAAGGATCGCGTTGCGGAACGGGATCAGCACCCAGGTGATCAGGAACCAGCGTAACCAGCCGGTGACGCCGTTGATTGCGTCATTGGCAAGGATCGCGCGGATCACGCCGTCGATCTCCTTGCCCTTCGACAGGTCTTGCGTGCGCTTGATGTGATCGGCGACCTGCACGAATTGCGCGAGGATGATACAGCCGACAAAGGCGGCAATGCCGATTAGCAGAAGCCTGTTACGCTGCCACCACGGCGTGCCGCGTTCGAAATGCTCGGGCTGTTTGACGACCCAGGCCTTGGAGCAGCGATCAAGCGTCACCGCGATCAGAACGATGGTCACGCCGATCTCAAAGCTGCGGCCAAGCTTCAGGGAATTCATCAGCGACAGCAGCTTTGCACCCAACCCCGGCATGCCGATGAAAGCGGTCAGAACGACCATCGCCAGCGACAGCATGATGACCTGATTGACGCCCACGAGGATCTCGGTCCGGGCCGCAGGCACATAGACATGGCGTAGCATCTGCCAGCGGGTGGAGCCGCTCATATGACCGGCCTCCACGACCTCGTTCGACACCTTTTTCAGCCCGAGCGAGGTCATCAGCACCATTGGCGGGATCGCATAGACGATGGTGGCGACGCAGCCCGCCGTCGGGCCGACCTTGAAGAAGATCACCGCAGGCAGAAGGTAGGTGAAGAAGGGCAGGGTCTGAAAGATCGCAAGGATCGGCTTCAGCACCGCCTCGAACCGCGCGAATTTCCATGCGAGGATGCCAAGTGTCAGGCCAAGAAGCACCGCGACCGGGGCCGCGACCGCGATGACGGACATCGTCTCCATCGCCAGTTCCCATTGACCGATGAGCGCCACCCAGACAAAGGTGCCGCCCGCCAGAGCGGCCATGCGCCAGCCCGACAGGGCATAGCCGATCACAGCCGCGACGGCGGCAATGGCCGTCCACGGGATCGGGCCGATATAAGGCCAGCGATGCTTGCCGTAGAGCAGGTTGGCAGTGATATCGAGAAGCCATTCCAGCCCCGAAGAGATACCGCGTGTCAGGTGGATCAGGCCGAGATCGTCCTTGATGAAATCAAAGAACCACTGGAGCCAGTCCTGATACGGCAGGACCGCCGCCTCTGGCACCCGGATCAGGAAGCCGGGCAGCAGGGGCTTGATGATCGCCAACAGGATCGCAACCGCGATCAGGATCGTCGCGACCTTGGGCCGGTCCATGGCCTGCCGCGATGGCAGGGCAGAGATGTCTGCCACCGCCATCACTCCGATCCCAGAAGGATATCGAGCGCGTCCTGACGGCGCATGGAGCCGATGACCTTTCCGGCCTTGTCGGCAACCGGCAGGAAATCGCGGCTTTCATTCACAAGCTGACGGGCGAGTTGCAGGATGGTCGCATCGGCGGAAACCGGCAGACCTTCGACCGCGTGGCCGTTGATCGGACGGGTCAGGCCACGCGCATGAACCACGCGCGATTTTTCAACATCCTCGGTGAATTTCGCCACATATTCGGTGGCGGGTGTCAGCACGATCTTGTCGGGCGTATCGCATTGCTCGACCGCGCCGTCCTTCATGATGGCGATCCTGTCGGCAAGGCGCAAAGCCTCGTCGAAATCATGGGTGATGAAGACGATGGTCTTGCCCAGCATGCCGCGCAGGCGCAGGAATTCGTCCTGCATCTCGCGCCGGATCAGCGGGTCAAGCGCCGAGAAGGGTTCATCGAGGAACCAGATATCGGGTTCGATGGCGAGGCTGCGGGCAATGCCCACGCGCTGCTGCTGACCGCCCGAAAGTTCGCGCGGGAAATATTCTTCGCGGCCCTCAAGACCGACAAGCTTGATGACCTCCATCGCGCGTTCGCGCCGGTTGTGCCGGTCCTGCCCGCGCATTTCCAAGGGGAAGGCGACATTGTCGAGCACGGTGCGATGCGGCAGCAGGCCGAAGCTTTGGAACACCATCCCCATCTTGCGACGGCGGAGTTCAATCAGCTCTTTTTCATTCAGCGACATCACGTCCTGACCGTCGACGATCACCTCGCCGCCGGTGATGTCGATCAGGCGGGACATGCAGCGGACGAGTGTTGATTTGCCCGACCCCGACAGGCCCATGATGACCAGCATCTCGCCCCGCCCGACCTCTATCGAGACATCGCGCACGGCGGCGATGTAGCCATCCTGGCGGATATCCTCGAAACTGCGTGTCCTTGCGGTATTCAGGTAGTTTTCGGGTTTCGGCCCGAAGAGCTTCCAGACATTCTTGCAGGAAATGACGGGCGTGGTGTCGGTCATGAGCGTCCCGGTCTGATTAAGGTCGGTTCCGGGGGCGTTTCCCCCCGGAACCCATTGATGCTGATCAGGCGCCACC
Organism: Albidovulum sp.; assembly: GCF_049646345.1. Taxonomy (GTDB): domain Bacteria; phylum Pseudomonadota; class Alphaproteobacteria; order Rhodobacterales; family Rhodobacteraceae; genus Albidovulum. The sequence continues at coordinate 3,551 of NZ_JBARVQ010000763.1, forward strand.
GGTCCAGGGCTTCCATACATCTTCATTGGCTTCGAGCCAGGCCGCCGCAGCGTCCTCGGGCTCCATCTCGTCGATATCGACAAGCTTAGCCATTTCCGCGATCTGCGGGTTGGTGAAGGAAATCTGGGTCAGCGTGCCATAGGCGGCCGGCCACTTTTCCTGCATCCCATCCCATGCGGCGATCTTCAGATAGCCGTTGGCCGGGTTGCCGCAATCATAGGTCAGATCGGGGTTCGGGCCTTTGGACGGGTCTTCGTTGCAACCCTCTTCCCAGGCGGGGAACTCCACGAATTCGCCCGGCCAGACGGCTTCGGCAAAGTTCGGGGTCCAGTTGAAGACCACGACCGGCTTCTTGTCGGCCTCGGCCGCACCAATTTCCGCCCAGAGGGCGGCGGCGGAACCTGCATTGACCACGACAAAGTTCATGCCCAGCCCGTCGACCCGTTCCTGATCGTGCTTCAGCCAGTCAACCGGCCCGCCAAGGAAGCGGCCCTTTTCGCCGGTCTCGGGTGTGGCGAAAAGTGCCGCGCATTCGTTCAGCGCCTTCCAGTCGGGCAGGCCTGGGCAGCTTTCCTTGGTCCATGCCGGGTACCACCAGTCTTCGCGTGTGACCGCGTCATGGGTGCCTGCATCATGAAGGCCGCCCTTTTCCAGTGCCGCGCGGAACGAGGCGCCGAAGGCACCTTCCCAGACTTCAAGTTCCAGCGTCACATCGCCGAGCCGGACGGATTCATAGACCGCCTGGCTGTCGGTGGTGACGAATTCCACGTTGTTGCCC
>NZ_JBARVQ010000764.1:0-1809 GCF_049646345.1 Albidovulum sp.
ATGTAGATCCTGGGCGTGAGATTGATGTTTTCGTCGAGACAGATTCTCGCACAATGACCCGCATCTGGATGGGATGGCGCGATCTCGATGACGCGGTGAGGGAGGGGGCCATCGAGTTCACTGGTAATGACGGAGTCGTCAAAAGGTCACGCGATTGGTTGGGCCTCAGCGGCTTGTCGGGCATTTCCAAGCGGCCACAAGAAAAGCTCGTGGGTAGAGAGGTTTCGACTTAGGTCTGGCCAAGCCGACCAATTCCAGACTCTTTTATGTGCACAGGGCAGCGTGAATAGCCCTTTTCGTTGGCAGGCGGATTGCACAAACGATCAAATGCCTTCCATCAGCCGAGCGGACGGCCACCGCCATCCAGAAACCAGTCGTCAGGATAGGGATACCACCAGTCCTGAACGGTCGGCTTGTGGTCGATGATGACCATCTTCGTGCGCCGGAATGCGTCGAGCCCTTGCCGCCCGAGTTCGCGCCCGAGGCCCGAGGCCTTCCAGCCGCCGAACGGCAGGGCGTCGTTGTCGATAAGCGGGTTGTTCACCCAGACCATGCCGGCCTCCAGCCGCTCCGCTGCCTCCATCGCCTCGTCCAGACTGGTGGTGAAGACCGATGCGCCAAGCCCGAAGGGGGAGGCGTTGGCCCGGGAAACGGCCTCGTCAAAATCACGCACGCGGACGACGGCGGCGACCGGGCCAAAGCATTCCGACTGCAACAGCGCCATATCCTCGGTGCAACCTGTCAGGATTGTCGGCTCATAGAACCAGCCCCGGTTCTGATCGGGCGGAACACGCCCGCCGGTGACGACATTCGCGCCCTTGGCGACCGCATCCGCAACCAGCCCCGCGACCCGCTCGCGCGCCGCCTCGGAGACGAGCGGGCCGATCTCGGATTTCGAAAGGCCATTGCCGATCCGCAGCGCACGGGTTCTTTCGGCGAAAGCCGCGATGAAGGCGTCATGTACGGCATCGACGACATAGAACCGTTCCGCCGAGGTGCAGACCTGCCCCGAGAGGTGGAAGGCCGCCGTCACCGCACCAGCCGCCGCGACGTCGAGCGGTGCGCTTTCGCAGACGATCATCGGATCGCTGCCGCCTGCCTCGATCACCGCGGGCTTCATCGCTGTGGCCGCCGCCATCCCCACGGCCTTGCCCGCCGCCACCGAGCCGGTGAAGGCGACCGCGTGTGTGCGGGGCGATGCGATGAGCTTTTCGGCCAGCGCCGCGCCGCCCGGCAGGCAGGCGACAAGGCCCTCGGGCAGGTTCCGAAAGCACTTCATGAACTCAAGCGTCGACAGCGTCGTCGCCGGTGCCGGCTTGACGATGCAGCCGTTCCCGGCGGCGAGGGAGGCCGCGACTGTCCAGCACATAAGCAGCACAGGGAAGTTGAAGGGCATGATATGGACCGACAGGCCAAGCGGTTCATACCGCGCATACTGGAACGATCCCGCCTGCGTCGTGCCCGCGACCTTTCCCGCCTCGTCCCGCGCCATCTCGGCATAGTAGCGGAAGATCGGCGCGCAGTTGGCGATCTCGCCGATCGCTTCTGGAAAGGGCTTGCCCATCTCGCGGCTCATCAGGATCGCGGCGCGCTTGTGGTCTGTTGCCTCGATCACATTGGCCAGATCGTGCAGGATCTTCGCGCGCGACTTTGCATCCACCCGCTTCCAACTGGCCTGGGCAGCGGTAACCGCATCGATCACGTCGGCTGTCTCGTCTTCGTCGGCCTCGGTTATTCGACCCACGACCTCCAGCGTCGCGGGGTCGATGACATCGCGCGGAACACCGGCCATTGGCCGAAAACCGGGGG
>NZ_JBARVQ010000765.1:0-1572 GCF_049646345.1 Albidovulum sp.
GGTCTGAACTCGCTCGGTATTCTTTCGGGTGGCGGTGTCGGTGCGTTACTGGCCGAAGAGATCGTGCACGGCAATGCCAACCAGGACATGACCGGGCTGACCCCTGCGCGCCTGGGCCCGCATGAGACCGTGCGCCACTATTTGCTTGGCCGCCTGCCGGATGCGCTGGCTTACAGCTTTACCAATGCATCGCTCCCGAACTTCAAGCACAAGAAGGCCCGCGGCGCGCGGCGCTTGCCCCTGCATGACCGCTACGCCGATAAGGGCGCGTATTTCGTCGCGTTGTCGGGCTGGGAAATGCCTTACTGGTTCGCGCCAGAGGGTCCGAAGCCCGAGGTGAAATACGAGTTCGGCCGGCAGGACTGGTTCCACCTATCCGCTGCCGAACACAGGGCGACCCGCGAAAGCGTCGGGCTGTTCGACAAGACCTTCATGGGCAAATTCGTGGTGCAGGGGCGCGACGCCGAAACGGTGCTGAACCGGGTCAGCGCCAACTCGGTCTCGGTGCCCATCGGCACAAACATCTATACCCAGTGGCTGAACGCGCAGGGCGGCATCATCTCGGACCTGACAATCACCCGGACGGGCGAGGACGAATTCCTGCTGGTCACCGGCGACGTGCTGCAACGGATCACGCCTTCCTGGCTGAAACGGCATACCGGACCGGACGAATTCTGCGCCGTCACCGACGTGACTTCGGCCTATACGATCCTGTCGCTGCAAGGCCCCCGCTCGCGCGAGGTGCTGGCCGCGATCACGGGCGCCGACCTTTCGTCCAAGGCGCTGCCCTTCCGCGGCTCGACCTTCGTCGAGATCGGTTATGCCCGCATCCGCATCGTCCGCGTCACCTATATGGGCGAGTTGGGGTACGAACTTTACATACCGTCCGAGCAGAGCCTCAATGTCTATGACGCACTGGTGGCAGGGATCGAGGCGCAAGGCATGTCCTGCACCCATTGCGGGCTGATGGCACTGGAAAGTCTGCGTCTGGAAAAGGGCTACCGCGACTTCGGTGTCGATATCGACAACACCGACACGCCGCTGGAAATGGGCCTCGGCTTCGTCGTCGACATGGGCAAGGAATTCATCGGCCGCGACCGTCTGGCCGCGCAGAAGGCTGCCGGGCCCCTGCCGAAACGACTTGTCGCGCTAATGCTCGACGATCCGGAACCGCTGCTGCTGGGGTCAGAGCCGCTTTTCGCCGATGGCGCGCCGGTGGGCTATGTCCGCGCCGGAGCCTTTGGCCACACGCTGGGTGTCTCGGTGGGGCTTGCCATTGTCGAACATGCGGACGGCGTGACTGCCGATTACCTGAAGTCGAAAACCTTCGAGGTCGAGGTAAACAACCATCGCGTTACGGCAAGACTGTCGTTCGCGCCCTTCTACGATCCGAAAAGCGAACGCGTGCGCGCATGACCAGTCGTCAGGACGGCACAAGGGCCAAGGGGAGGGCCTGACCACATGAACGAAGCAATCGGCATCCGCGATGTCAGCAAGGTGTTCGGCCAGGGCGATTCCGCCTTCACCGCCGTTGCCAAGGTCAGCATCAGCATTCGCGAAAACGAGTTCTTT
>NZ_JBARVQ010000766.1:0-9955 GCF_049646345.1 Albidovulum sp.
GCATTGCGTGATGGTGATGTCCTGAAGCTCAAGCACCAGCGCGGCCTCCCCTGTCGAGCACCCAGAAAAGGGCGAGGCTGAGGGCGAGGAGCAACACAGCAGCCCCGGCTGCGTCCTGCATCCGGTAAGCGCCCATCAGGCGGTAGAGTTGTAGGGGAAGGGTGGCGCTGTCTTCATCGGCGAAAAGCGCGATGACGCCAAGATCGCCCATGGACAAGGCCGCCGTCAGCCCGGCGGCGAAGCCCAGCGGACGGCGCAGGCGCGGCAGGGTCAGAAGCCTGAGCCGCGCAAGGCCGGTCAGGTCGAGGCTGTGGGCAAGACGGCCGTAATCGGCTTCCAGTTCCCGCGCGGCGGGCAGAAGGGCGCGAAGGCAGAAGGGCAGTGCCATGGCGGCATTGACCGCAACGGTGACGGCAAGCGCGATATCGCCGGGGCTGGCGAGGGGGCGCAGGAGGAGGAAGAGCCCGGTGCCGGTCACGAGGGACGAGGTGGCGAGCGGCAGCATGGCAATGGTCTCCAACCCACTCCGTCCGGGCCTCGCGGCGCTGGCCAGTGCCAGCGGCAGGGCAAGGGCGATGGCGGTCAACGTCGAGGCACTTGCGACGAGGAGGGAGCGCAGGGCCGCCTGCCAGACCGGGGCGGGCAGCGCGCCGAGGCGCGGCAGGCCGGTCATTACGACAGCAAGGAGCGGTGTCAGAAGGAAGAGGCTCGTCAGGATCAGGGCGGCGGCATCCTGCGCCCTGAGCATGGGGCTGTTCGCATCCCAGCGCGCAACTGGCCGGTCGAGCCCGGTGCCAAAGCCCGATGGCAGGGTGAAACGTGCGGCGAGCAGCGCTGCGAAGGCGCAGAGCGCCAGTTGGACCCCCGCCAGCATCGCGGCGCGGCCAAGGTCGAAATCGTAACGGAAGGACTGATAGATCGCGAGTTCCACAGTCGTTGCTTTCGGCCCGCCACCGAGGGTCAGGGCAACGGCAAAGCTCGTCAGGCAGATGAGGAAGATTGTGACGAAGATGCCCGGCGCCCGGGCGCGAAGCATCGGGTATTCCAGATGCCGGGCGATGTCACCGGGGCCGAAACCGAGGGCCGCCGCCAGACGGAAGCGTTCGGCGGGGATATCGAGCCAGCCTTGCAGCAGAAGCCGGACCGCCAAGGGCAGGTTGAAGAAGACATGCGCCAGAACGACGCCCGTAAAGCCGTAGATCGAGATGCGGGCAATCCCAAGGGCGGCAAGCCCGTCATTGAGGAAACCCGAGCGGCCAAAGACCGCGATAAGGCCCATCACCGCGACGATGACCGGCAGGATGAAGGGCGCGCCGAGAAGCGTGATCAGAAGCCCGCGCCCCGGAAACCGACGGCGCGACAGCGCCCGTGCGGCGGGGATCGCCAGCGACAGGCTCAGCGCCGCCGAGACCACCGCCTGCGTGATCGTAAAGCGCAGGGCCGACCAGTCTGCAGGGCCGAGCCCGGTAAAGCCCTCGGCGCGGGTCAGGACCGCGCCGAGGGTGCCGAGGGTAAGGGTAAGGACCAGCGCGGCGGCAAGCCCCGCGCCGGTCCGAAGCGCCCGGCTCATATGTCGTGCCGGGGCTCGCATCGTCACTCGCTCATCACCTTCAGCCAGGTGGCGATGGCCGCTTCGCGCCGCGCCTCTGCCTCTGCTTCGGGCAGGAACAGGGTCTTTTCCGGGCGGGGAAGTGCCGCGAATTCCGGCGGCAGGCTGCCTTCGATTTCACGGGCCGGGTAGGACCAGTTGGCGGTCGCGATCATGCCCTGAAAATCGTCGGACAGAACATAATCGAGAAAGGCATCGGCCAGGTCCGGCTGATCGCTGGACCCGATCCTGGCGACCAGTTCGGTCATGAAATAGTGCCCTTCGGGGAAGATCGCCGCAGCCTTGGTATCGTCCCCCTCGGCGATGATGTGATAGGCGGGCGATGTGGTGTAGGAGAGGACCATGTCGGCCTCGCCCGAGGTGAAGAGACCGTAAGCCTCGGACCAGCCCGGTGTCACGGTCAGGACCTTCGGCTTCAGCTTGCGCCAGGCATCCTCGGCATCGTCGCCGAAAACCTCGGACATCCAGAGGACAAGAGCCAGACCTGAAACAGAACTGCGCGGGTCCTGAATGACGATCTTCACGTCATCCGGCATATCGAGCAAAGCCGCAAAACTTGCAGGGGGCTCGGCCAGCCGGGTCTTATCATAGACAAAGGCGGTTTCGCCCCAGTTGAAGGGGACGAAGACGTCATCTGTCCAGTCCACCGGCAGGGTGAGGCCCGACAGATCCTTGCCATGGGCTGCGAAAAGTCCCGTTGCGCGGGCGGCGGCTGTCTGATCGGTGGTCAGACCGATGACGGCGTCTGCCTCGGTCCCTTCGCCTTCCAGCTTCAGCCGCGACATCACATCGCCAGTCACAAAGCCCAGATCGCAGGCGCAGATGACCTCAAAGCCTTTCTCGATGGCCGGGCCCGGGCCCCATTCCGATCCGAAATAATCCGGCGCATAGACGATCAGTTCGGGTGCGTCTGCGGCCAGCGTCTGGCTGGCCACAAGGCATCCCGCGATCATCAGGGCCGGAGACAGGGTGTTCTTCATCTCTCGTCCTCCAATGGTCAGGCGGGCGGAGATGGTATTGGCACATGCGCCTGACCTTCCCTCCGCCGGTTCTAACCGGTTCAGGTTCAACGGGTCCGCGTTTCTGCATCTCAGTCCCGGATCAGATCCGGGACACCCCGAGGTGGCGCCATTCCTATATGCAGGCCCCGGCGCCCGCAAGGTGGCTTGACGCCACAGGATAGTTTGCGAATAATTTGATCAAATTATGGAGGCGAAGCATCAGCCTTGAGATTCGGCGCGTCGGGCCCGAAGCTGCGGCAGAGGTTGCCCGGATGATCGCGGGCCTTCTGGAGGAATTCGCGCCCGGAGAGCCTGCCGACATCGCTACCCTGACGGCGACGGCGGACGAGGTGCTGGCGCTGGACACGGTGACCGGCCTTGCCGCTCTGCGGGAGGGCGAAGCGGTCGGCCTTCTCATGCTGAACGACTGCGCCGCGATCTATGCGGGCGGGCGGTTCGGCGAAATCACCGAGCTTTATGTCCGACCCGAAATGCGGTCGCAGGGCGTGGCCGCCCGTCTGGTGGCCGAAGCGGAACGCATAGGCCGTGCGCGTGGCTGGCACCGGATCGAGGTCGGCGCGCCGGAGCAACCTGAATGGGCGCGGACGCTGGCCTTTTACCGGCGCGAGGGATTCGTGGAGGTCGGCCACCGGCTAAAAATGCCACTTCAAAACGTTCGGGACACCGTTGAAACATGACCTTATCACCAATGTCCCGAGAGACCGGCAGGGTCCTTTCATCTGAGCCGCTTAAGTACGTCCAGACTCGCATAGCCGTCGGGCAGAAGCCCGCGCGCCTTCTGGAACGCCCGGATCGCCGCGATCGTATTGGGGCCGATCCTGCCATCGACGCCTTGTGTGTCGAAACCTGCACTGGTGAGCCGTTCCTGCAATTCGCGTCGTTCCGCCAAAAGCAGCGCGCGATCCTCTCGTGGCCAACCGGCGCGAATCGAGGCGCCGCCACGGATTCGGTCGGCAAGATGGCCGACGCCGATCACATAGGCATCGGCAGTATTGTAGCGCTCAATCACATGGAAGTTCTGGAAGATCATGAAGGCGGCACCCTTCGCCCCTGCGGGCAAGAGGATCGAGGCGGGGCCGTGATCCGGCACCATCTGATCTGCCATGTCGCGGATGCCCAAAGCCGCCCAGTCCGCGGGCGATTTCTTGATCCGCTCACCCGTCAGTTCCACGTCGAAGCCCTCGGGCAGGCGCACCTCTACCCCCCAGGGCTGGCCCTTCTGCCAACCAAAACCGGCCAGATAGGCGGCCGTGGAGGCCAGCGCGTCTGTGGGATCATCCGACCAGATGTCACGCTTGCCGTCGCCGGTGAAATCCACCGCATAGTCAAGATACGAGGTCGGAATGAACTGGGTATGCCCCATCGCCCCGGCCCAGCTTCCGGTCATGGCGCGCGGGTCCACATCGCCCGCCTGCACGATCTTCAGGGCCGCGATCAGCTGGCTTTCAAAAAACGCGCCGCGCCGACCGTCATAGGCAAGTGTCGCCAGCGCCGCGATCATCGGGGTCGAGCCGCGAAAGGTGCCGTAGGCGCTTTCCAGCCCCCAGATCGCGACCACGACCTCTTTCTCGACACCATAAGCCGCTTCGATCCGCTCCAGAAGGTCGCGGTTCGCCTTCAGCGCCGCCTTGCCATTGGCGATCCTTGTGTCCGAGGCCGCGCTGTCGAGGTAATCCCAGATCGTCTTGGTGAATTCGCTCTGGTTGCGGTCCTTCTGGATCACATCGGCGTTGTAACCGATGCCGTCGAAGGCCCGGTCGAGCACATCCTGACGGATGCCCTGCGCCGTGGCCCTGTTGCGGAATCCTGCGATCCACTGGTCAAAGCCTGCATTGGCCGTGACCTGCACCTGCCCTTCGGGTCCGCCCATAATCGTATCCTGCGCTTCGGGGGGCTGTGGCGTGATCCCGGCGGCCCCGGCCATCACCGGAAGCAGCGCCGCAAGGGTCGCGATCCGAGCCTGTCTCAACATATCGCACCTGCCTGTCCGTTTCTTGTTGGCCGAATTCTAGCGTGACCACGTCATTCGGAAAAGCAGGCAGTTGCGGATGGGCGGGGCTCCGCGCGCGGCGGTTATTTGCGACGACGTTCGACCTTGCGCCGGGTCTTGCCCGCCTTGATGCGCGCAGCACCGGCGCGGCGGCCGATGGGTTTGCCACGCCGCGAGGGCGCCCCGGCAGGCATCGGCGCGCCTTCGATCTCCAAGAGTTCCAGCATCAGCCCGCCGGTCACCGGCACCGCTTCGGCCAGCCGAACCGACACACGCTGACCCATGCCGATCACCGTGCCGGTATCGGCGCCCATCAGGGTCTGGCTTTTCTGGTCGTAGTGAAAGAACTCGCGCCCCAAAGTGCGGATCGGGATCATCCCGTCCGCCCCCGTCTCATCCAGCTTCACGAAGAGGCCGAAGCGGGCGATGCCGCTGATGCGGCCGGTGAATTCATTGCCCACCCGTTCAGAGAGATACGAGGCCAGATAGCGGTCGGTCGTATCGCGTTCGGCCGCCATCGAGCGGCGCTCGGTATCCGAAATATGTTTGGCGGTTTCCTCCAGCATCTCGATATCCTGAGGGGAAAGCCCGTCCTCACCCCAACCATGACCAAGGATCAGCGCCCGATGCACGATCAGGTCGCTGTAGCGTCGGATGGGCGAGGTGAAATGCGCGTAGTTCTTCAGCGCCAGGCCAAAATGCCCGAAATTCTCGGCATTGTAGTAGGCCTGGGTCATCGATCGCAGCGTCGAGATGTTCAACAGCTCATCGAAATCCGTGCCCTCTGCCTGCGCCAGAAGCTTGTTCAGATGCTCGGTCCTCAGAACCTGCCCCTTGGCCAACGTGAAACCCGAAGCCACCGCGACCTCGCGCAGCGCGTCGAGCTTGTCGGGCGAGGGCTCCTCATGCACCCGGAACAGAAGCGGGCGGCGCAGCCGGATCAGTTCCTCAGCGGCGGCGACATTGGCGAGGATCATGAATTCCTCGATCAGCCGGTGCGCATCCAGCCGGTCCTTGAAGGCGACGGATTTGACCTCACCCTCCTCGGTCAGTTCGATCCGGCGTTCGGGCAGGTCAAGGCCCAAGGGCTGGCGCATCGCGCGGGCGGTCTTCGTCGCCTCATAGGCGGCGTAAAGCGGTGCGATCACCTCGGGCAGGAGATCCGCGCAGCGCTCATTCGGGTCTCCGTCCTGCGCCTCTTGTACCTCAGTGTAATTCAGGCTGGCGACGGATTTGATCATCGCGCGGGTGAAGCGATGGGAGATCTTGCGGCCCTTCGCATCAAGCTTCATCCAGACGGCAAGCACGGCCCGCGCGACGCCTTCATGCAGCGAGCATAGATCGCCCGAGAGCCGGTCAGGCAGCATCGGCACGACGCGGTCGGGGAAATAGGTCGAATTGCCCCGATGCCGCGCCTCGCGGTCCAGCGCCGAGCCGGGGGTGACATATTCGGCGACATCAGCGATGGCGACCCAGACGATGTGACCGCCCTCGTTCTTCGGGTCCTCATCCGCATGGGCATAGCAGGCATCGTCGTGGTCGCGGGCATCGGCTGGATCGATAGTGACAAACGGAAGATGGCGCAGATCCTCGCGGTCGCCCAGCGCCGCCGGTTTCATCCGGTCCGCTTCCTCGATCACCGCATCGGGAAAATCGTCGGGGATGCCGTGCTGGTGGATGGCGATCAGCGACACGGCCCTCGGCGCCGAAGGATCGCCGAGCCGTTCAATGATCCGCGCCTTCGGCAAGCCCATGCGGCCCTTCGGCCCGGCCTGCTCCGCCTCAACGAGTTCGCCGTCCTTGGCGCCCTGTGTCGCATCGGCGGCAACCAGCCATTCCTTTTCCGAGCCCTTGTCGATGGGCAGGATGCGCCCGCCTTCGGTCGCCTTGCGGAAGATGCCGATGACCTTGTGCGGGTTCGCCCCGATCTTGCGGATCAGACGCGCCTCGTACTGGTAATCCTCACCCCTGACCTCATTGACGCGGGCAAGGATGCGGTCGCCCTCTGCCACCGGCGCGTCAGCCTTGCGCGCGCTGAAGAGGACACGCGGTTCCGGCCCCTCGCCCTGCCATTCCATCGGGCGGGCAAACTGATCGCCGTTCCGGTCGGGCGGCAGGATGGTAAGGATCGTGACGGGGGGTAGCTTGTCAGGGTCGCGATAGGTCTTGCGCTTGCGTTCCAGCGTTCCTTCAGCCTCAAGCTCTTTCAAAACCCGCTTCAACTCGATCCGGTCCGACCCTTTGATGCCAAACGCCTTGGCGATATCGCGCTTGGCGGTCAGGCCGGGATTGTCGGCGATCCAGTCGAGAATTTCGGTTTTGGAAGGAATACGGGCCATGTGCACGAGCTAGCACGCCCGAAAGGCGCCGTCATGCGGAAAGCGCGCGGACGGGTAAGGTGGGTCCAGACCCACCTTACATACAGCCGTGTTATGGAACGTTCTTTTCAATGTAAGGTGGGTTTAAACCCACCTTACGGGCAGGGTCAGGCATAGTAATCCTTCAGGATCCGGGCATAGATCGCCTTCAGCTGACCGATCTGTTCGACCTCCACCCTCTCATCCACCTGATGCATGGTCTTGCCGACCAGCCCGAACTCGACCACCGGGCAGTGGTCCTTGACGAAGCGCGCGTCAGACGTCCCGCCTGAGGTGGAGAGCACAGGCGCAACCCCGGTTTCGGCCTGAACCGAAGCCGCTACCAGCCGCACGAAATCGCCTGGCGGGGTTAGGAAGCTTTCGCCCGAGACCTGCACATCGAGCGCGAAGTTCACGCCGGTCTCGGTCTGCACTTTCAATGCCGCCGCGCGCAGCCGGGCGGTGAGGGTTTCCGAGGTATGGGCATCGTTGAAGCGGATATTGACGCGGGCGCTTGCCCGCGCCGGAATGACATTCGTCGCCGTATTCCCGGTATCGATCGTGGTGATGGCGAGCGTCGAGGCATCGAAATGCTCGGTTCCTTCGTCCAGCGGTTCGGCAGCCAGCCCGTCCAACAGCCGGACCAGCGCATGCAGCGGGTTCTTTGCGCGGTGCGGATAGGCGGAATGGCCCTGAACCCCCTCGGCGGTGAAGGTCACGGACATCGAGCCGCGCCGACCGATTTTCATCATCTCGCCCATCCGTTCGGGGCAGGTCGGCTCACCAACAAGGCAGACCGACATCGCCTCCTGCCGCTCTGCCATCCAGTCGAGAAGTGCCAGCGTGCCATCCCTGCCCGGCCCCTCCTCATCACCCGTGATGGTCAGGATCACCGCGCCATCGGGCGGCGTTTCCCGCACGAAATCCACTGCCGCCGCGGCAAAGGCGGCGACCCCCGACTTCATGTCGGTTGCCCCCCGGCCCCAGAGCCAGCCATCGCTGATCTCGCCCCCGAACGGGTCGCGCGTCCAGGCATCGGCATCACCCACCGGCACGACATCGGTGTGACCATTGAAACCGAAGGTCCGGTTCGCGCCTTGCCGTCCCCAGCGAGCGAAAAGGTTCGGTGTGCCGTTCCGATCCACCCGATGACAGTCGAACCCCGCGCCCGTCAGCAGGTCCTGCAACAGCACCAGCGCCCCGCCTTCCTCGGGCGTGACCGAGGGGCAGCGGATCAGATCGGCAGTCAGACGCACGGGATCGACGGGGTCAGTCACGTCAAAGGGCTCCTTGCAATTCCGACCCAAGCCCTAGCGCCAAAGGCCAGCACCTTCAATGCGCCGGACTGTTGCGCATGCGTCACCCGGCAGCAGGCACTGCGAATCTGCCTGCAAAAAGGGGATTCACAAACGATGCGGCAACGGACATAGTTTGTACCACAACAAAAAAGACCCGGGGCAGGGCAAACGCGACCGGAACGCCAATCGTCCGGATCGAGCAGCAGAACAGACAGGGGATCACCCTGTCACTTGCGTTTGCACAGCCTCCAAGGGTCAGGAGGCAGGCATGGCGACCGGAGCAGAGCTCGGGTACAATATCAACGCGACCGCCCTGCAGATGGCGAACGCGATTTTCGGCAATGGGGTCACCGTTGTCGGCGCGTCCTATCAGGGCGACAGCCGGTCATCTGCGATCTATTCCGATGGTGATGCGCTTGCGCCGGGGGTCACACCATCAGATACCGGAGTGATCCTCTCCACCGGCCTTGCCAGCAGTTTCACGCAATCTTCGGGTGATCCCAACCGCGCGACCGGAACCTCGACGAATACCAGCGGCATCGACAATGACAGCCAGTTCAACGCGCTGGCCGGAACGCAGACCTATGATGCCTCGATCCTCAATGTCGATTTCATCCCGACCGGCAATGTGATGACGATGCAATTCGTCTTTTCGTCCGAGGAATATCCCGAATACGCAAGCTCGCAATTCAACGATATGGTTGGCGTCTGGATCAACGGCACCCATGTTCCGCTGTCCGTCGGCAACGGCGATCCGAGCGTTGGCAATATCAACACCGGCTCGAACCTCTATGTCGATAATACCGGGGACGCCTACAACACCGAGATGGACGGCTTCACGCTGACCATGACGCTGACGATCCCGGTCAATCCGGGCGTTGTGAATTCGATCCGGATCGGCGTGGCCGATGTCGCCGATTCGCAATACGATTCAAACCTGCTCATCGCGGGGGACTCGACCCAGACAGAGCTGGTGGCGATTGCTGACAGTGAGTCGATCTATGTTGATCATTCCAAGACGCTGGATGTGCTGGCGAACGATCAGAACGGCACCGCCGGTTCTCTGACGATCACCCATATCAACGGTGTCGCGGTTACAGCGGGCCAGACGGTGATCCTGCCTTCGGGCGACAGCATCACGTTGAACGCTGACGGAACGCTGACGGTTCTGGCCGATACCGATGCCGATACGTTCCACTTTACCTATGACGTCGAAAGCACGACCGGTGCCACCGATACCGGCATGGTCACGATCGCGACGATCCCCTGCTTTGTCGCCGGTACGCTCATCGCGACGTCAAAGGGCCAGATCCCGGTCGAGGACCTGACGCCGGGGGACCTTGTCCTCACGCATGACGATGGCCCGCAACCCCTGCGCTGGATCGGTCGGCGTGTCGTGCCCGCCGATGGCACATTCGCGCCGGTCCGGATCGAGGCCGGCACCTTCGGCAATCACGATACGCTGCTGGTTTCGCCCCAACACCGCGTTCTGATCCGGCATATGCAGGCGGAACTGCTGTTCGGTGAGGCCGAGGTGCTGGTTGCCGCGAAAGATCTGGTGAACCGCAATTCGGTCCAGATCGTGACCGGCGGGACAGTCGAATATGTGCATCTACTGTTTGACCGGCATCAGGTCATCTATTCCGCCGGTCTGCCGTCGGAAAGCTACCTGCCCGGCC
>NZ_JBARVQ010000767.1:0-3531 GCF_049646345.1 Albidovulum sp.
GGTCGGCGCCGAGCAGGTCATGCTCCGCGCGATGAAGGACTTGAATGCACGCTTGTCGGAGATGCAGCAGCAAGCCGAGGCTGACGATTCTGAAGCGCTGATGAAAAGCGCGCGGCGGCTGGTCAAGGTCGCCGACCAGATCGGCATGACCACATTCGCGGTAGTCGCCCTGGATGTGATCGACGCGACAAAGGCGTCCAATTCCGTTGCGCAGGCGGCGACTCTGGCCCGATTGCTGAGGATCGGTGACCGGTCGTTGAATGCCGTATGGGATTTGCGCGACATGACGCTCTGAGCGGGGCTTGCGGGTGGCGCATGGCGCTATAGTCTGGCGGGCGAATCCGATCGGAGCTATCCCATGCCTTTCGCCTTTGCCGACCCTGCCGCCGCTTCACGCCCTCTCTATCTTGTCGCCGGCACAGAGGCCGACGCGTTTCTGTCCGGTCGCAGCAAGGCAGAGCGTGCATGGCTGACGGCGTCCGGGTTTTCGGGCGCGTTGAACCAGTTCTGCGTGCTGCCCGGCCCGGATGGTGAGCCGATCGGTGCGGTCTTCGGGCTGGGCTCTGCTGCCGCACGTCGGCGCGGGCGGTTTCATCTGGCGAAGGTCGTGGCGGACCTTCCCGGCGGTGACTGGCATCTTGAGGGGGCATTGTCCGTCAAAGAGGCGGAAGAGGCGGCCCTTGGATGGCTTTTCGCCACCTATCGCTTTTCCCGATACAAATCCGCCAAGGTGCCGACGGCACGGCTGAAGGCGCCTGCGGGCGTGGATGCGGCGCGTCTTTTGGCCATCGCGGAAGGCGAGGCGCTGACCCGCGACCTGATCAATATGCCCGCTTCCGATATGGGGCCGGAGGAGTTGGAGGCCGCATTCACCGCATTGGCCGGGGCGTTCGGCGCCAAGACCACGATCATACGTGGTGAGGATCTGCTGGAGCGGAATTTTCCGATGATCCATGCCGTTGGCCGCGCGTCCGACCGCGCCCCCCGGCTGCTGGACCTGCGCTGGGGCGATGCGGGACCGACCCTCACGCTGGTCGGCAAGGGGGTGTGCTTCGACACGGGCGGGCTCGATATCAAGCCCGCCTCGTCTATGGGGTTGATGAAGAAGGATATGGGCGGGGCGGCGACCGTGATGGGGCTTGCGCGGATGATCATGGCTCTGGGGCTGAAGGTCCGGCTGCGCGTGCTTGTCCCTGCCGTCGAAAACGCCGTCAGCGGCAATGCGTTCCGGCCGCAGGACATCCTGACCAGCCGCAAGGGGCTGACGGTCGAGGTCAACAATACCGATGCCGAGGGGCGGCTGGTTCTGGCGGATGCGCTGGCTCTGGCGGATGAGGAAAAGCCCGATTTTCTGATCTCCATGGCGACGCTCACCGGTGCGGCGCGGGTGGCGGTGGGTTCCGATCTTGCCCCCTTTTATTGCGACGATGACAGCGTGGCGGCGGCCCTTGCGGCAGGCGGGGCGGCAGTGGCCGACCCCCTGTGGCGCATGCCGTTCTGGGACCCCTATGAGGCGGTGATCGAACCCGGCATTGCCGATCTCGACAATGCGCCCGCGGGCGGGATGGCGGGCTCTATCACGGCGGCCCTGTTCCTGCGCCGTTTCGTGACCGACAGCCCGCTTTACGTCCATTTCGATATCTATGGCTGGCAGCCCAAGGCTGAGCCCGCCCGGCCGAAGGGCGGGGTGGGACAAGGCGCGCGGGCAATCCTTGCCGCCCTGCCGGGGCTTTTGGGGGCATGAATGACCGGCGCCTGACCCCGGCGAATGGCCGTGTGGCGCATGCCTCACTGAAAGGGCAGATCACAGCCGACCGGTACGTGTCCGGTGATCCGGCACGGATCGTCGTACCGCTTGCTGATCTGCTGGCAAAGCCGGGCGGCGCGCGCGACCGTCAGGTTCTGATGGGCGAGGAGGTTCTGGTTCTGGACCGGCATGAAGGGTTTGCCTTCGTAAAGGCCGAAAAGGACGGCTATTGCGGATATCTGGCCGAAACGGCGCTGGGTGCGCCGCGCCAGGCCACGCATTGGGTTTCAGCCACCGCGACCCATCTTTACCCCGCACCCGATTTCAAGATGCACGAGGTTGCGGCACTCAGCCTTGGTGCCCGGCTGACAGTGGTTGCCGAACATGCGCGGTTCTACGAAACCGAGGCCGGGCAGTTCGTGCCGCGGCCACATCTCCGCGCGCTGGGCGACTGGGCGGGTGATCCCGTATCGGTGGCGGAAAGCCTGATCGGAACGCCCTATCTTTGGGGTGGGAACTCACGCGCGGGGATCGACTGTTCCGGTCTGGTTCAGGCCGGGCTGCATGCGGCGGGCATTGCCTGTCCCGGTGACAGCGACATGCAGGAAGCGGAACTTGGCACGCCGCTGACACAGGGGGCGGCCTGGCAGCGTGGAGATCTGTTCTTCTGGAAAGGCCATGTGGCGGTGGCGGTCAGCGCGTCACGCCTGATCCATGCCAATGCGTTCCAGATGGCGGTCGGGTATGAGGAGATCGACGCCGCCATCGCCCGTATCGACGCGCAGGGTGACGGGCCGGTGACCTCGGTGCGGCGCCTATAGGGGTCAGTCGATCGGCCGGATCAGCTTCCGCTCAAGGATGCGCAGCACCGTCGGCAGATCGTGGCCGCGTTTCAGGATCTGGCCATCCATCCCGATCACCGCATACATGCCCTGCCGTCCGCGCAGCCGGGGCCGCTTTTCGATCCGGTAGATCGGATGTTCGGCCGCCCGGCGAAACACTGAAAACACGGCCATCTCGCTCAGGAAGGACAGCGCGTAGTCGCGCCATTCCCCGGCGGCCACCATCCGCCCGTAAAGCCCGAGGATCGTGCCAAGTTCCGCGCGGTCGAAGGCAACCTGCCCGGGCGGTCGCTGCGAAGGTCGAAACGGGGTCGGCGGTTGGACCGTCATACTTCGGATGTTACCGCTGTTTCGGTGCAAATCAAGCCTGCCTGCTTTGTGCCGCAAAAACACCTTTCCTTCGGCATGGTTTTTCCGCAGCGCCGCCGTGTTGGTTGAAGAAACATGGACCCATAGCGAAACACGCTTGTCCCGGCGACGCGGTCAACAGCCCCCACCCAGCCCGCGTCGCCGGACTTCTTTTCCCCCAAACAAAGAACAGTCAGCCCGGCGTGAAGCGCCGTTGCAGGATCGCGCCGTCTGTGTGGCCGTTATCCAGAGCAGTTTTCAACCAAAGTTCTGACGCGGGAAGCAACAGGTTGTAGGCGGCCGCAACCCGCCCGTTCAGGCCGGTGCATGTGGCAGGCATCAGGCAGTCGGGCAGGGCGGGATAGCGCAATACGATCCGGCGCCAGCGATGGATCAGCAGCACACGGGCGGCCATGGCATCGAGAGGGGCAAGTTCCACCCTTTCCAGTGCTGAAAGGTCGTCCGCCAGGCGCTGCAGCGCGCCAAGATGCTCGGCAGCGATAAAGCGGGCCCCAGCATCCTGGCCGATATGCAACTGGCCCGCGACCGCGATCACGGCGCCGTCGGGTGCCCGGCCCGGCCGCAGGCAGAACC
>NZ_JBARVQ010000768.1:0-5553 GCF_049646345.1 Albidovulum sp.
TCCATGTCCATTCCGACGCCGAGCCGATCGACAACCATACCTGCCATTGCAATGTCTGCAAATCCGTGACCGGTCAGCAGACAACCCATGTCGCTTTCTTCAACCATGGCGATCTGAAGGTGGACCACCCGGACAAGATGAACCGTCAGCCCTTCAACAAGGACAACCCGAACGGGCCGCTGGAATTGTGCACTTGCGCCGATTGCGGTGCGGCGCTGATGCTGGATGACAAGCAGTCGCGGATCCGGGTCGCGGTGCCGAATGTGATGGGTTATGGCGCGGGCTTTCCCGATGCCAGTTATCACGCATTCTGGGACGAATCTAAGGGCTATGCCAAGCCGAGCGATGGCCGCCCCGTCCATGAAGGGCTGCGCCCCGATTTCGTCTGGCCGCAAGGCGCCTGAGGCGTTTGCCAGCCATCACCGAGGCAGTAAGCCCGGCACCGCCAGGTCTGATGACCGGGCGGTGCCGGTTGATCGTTCAGAGGGCCAACCCCCTTGCGGAACGTCAGTTCTTTTCCGATAAGAGGGCGGAACCTGAGGGAGTATGTCCATGCGCGCGCGTATCTATCAACCGGCCCGCAATGCCATGCAATCCGGCACCGCAAAGACGCGGGCCTGGATCCTCGAATTTGCGCCTGCCGAGGCACGCGAAGTTGATCCCCTGATGGGCTGGACCGGTTCCGGCGACACTCAGGCGCAGGTGCGGCTGAGGTTCGACAGCCGCGAAGCGGCCGAGGATTACGCGAAGTCCAGCGGGATCGATTACGTTGTGGCCGAGCCGCACAAGCGCAAGCCGAACATCCGCCCGCGCGGTTATGGCGAAAATTTCGCGACAGATCGCAAAGGTGCCTGGACGCATTGATCGGTGTAAATCCTGCTCGGGTTTGCGACGAGATTTACATTTTGTGGGCTGTCGGAGTGGCGCGCCCATGTCTGCGCAAATCGTGTGACGGGCAGACTTCCCCTTTCCCCAGACGGATTTATCCCGCGGGCTCAGTGCCGGGTATGCCAGGAGCGGTGTAGCGGGTGAGCACGGCGATGCGGATCTGGATTTCTGCGACTTGCCGGTCGAAGTCCCTCGCCATCCCCGCCAGATCATGCTTGACTTAGGGTGAGAACAAAATAGGTACATGCCTCAGCGACAAGCAGGAGTGCATCATGGAAACCAATATCACTTCGAAGGATTTCGATTTTGAGTTTGGAGCGTGGAATGTGCGCCACCGACGTCTGAGAGAGCGGCTTGCCGGCTGTCAGGAGTGGGAGGAATTCGACGGCACGTCGGTGACGCGGTCGGTGCTTGGCGGGAATGGGAACGTCGAGGACAACCTGATTCAGTTTCCAGGCGGATCGTACCGCGCCATTGCAATCCGCTCGTTTAATCCGACACGTGGCACTTGGGCGATCTGGTGGCTGTCCACAATGACCCCGCACCAACTGGATGTACCGGTCGTCGGGCGTTTTGAAAACGGCACCGGGACGTTCCAAGCGCACGATACGCTCAATGATCGGCCAATAATCGTAAGGTTTTTGTGGCTGGAAACCCGATCTGCCGCGCCGCGCTGGGAACAGGCCATGTCAGATGACGGCGGCCAGAGTTGGGAGACAAACTGGACGATGGAGTTCCGCCGCGCCTGAAAGGCGGGGGACAAAATCGGCCAGACAGGTATCCTCTATGATCGCAAAGTCCCGTGCACATGCTGTGGATTTCCGGCACGCTGCGGCGTATGACGGGGCTGGATTTCAGACGGGACAGGCATATGGCAGTCGGCATTTTCGATTCGGGTCTTGGCGGACTGACAGTCTATGACGCCCTGGCAAAGGCCCTGCCCGACGTGCCCTTCGTCTATCTTGGCGACAATGCCCATGCGCCCTACGGCGTGCGCGATGCTGACGATATCTACACCCTGACCTGCGCGGGCGCAGAGCGGATTTGGGCGGAAGGCTGTGATCTGGTGATTCTCGCCTGCAACACCGCCTCGGCTGCGGCCCTCCGGCGGATGCAGGAAAAGTGGATACCGCAGGACAAGCGCGTTCTCGGCGTATTCGTGCCGTTGATCGAGGCGCTGACAGAACGGCAATGGGGCGACAACTCGCCCCCGCGCGAGGTCGCGGTCAAGCATGTAGCGCTCTTCGCGACCCCCGCCACCGTCGCCTCCCGTGCCTTCCAGCGCGAACTGGCCTTCCGCGCCATCGGCGTCGATGTCGAAACTCAACCCTGCGGCGGCGTGGTCGATGCGATCGAGGACGGCGATGAGATTCTGGCCGAAGCGCTGGTGCGGTCGCATGTCGAGGCGCTGAAACGGCGAATGCCGAAACCGCAGGCCGCGATACTTGGCTGCACCCATTACCCGTTGATGGAGAAGGTCTTTCAGGAGGCGCTTGGCCCTGATGTCACCGTCTATTCGCAGGCCAATCTGGTGGCTGAAAGCCTGAAGGACTACCTTCACCGCCGCCCGGAATTCCTCGGGACGGGCAAAGAGGCGAAGTTTCTGACCACCGGCGATCCGGCGCGTGTCTCGAACAAGGCCACGCAGTTCCTGCGCCGCAGAATCGCGTTTCAGGCCGCCTGACGGCGCCGGGGAGCAGACGCAGGATCACGGACACGACAAAATTGCTGCAACGAGCCCTATGCGGCCATTGACCCAGTCGCAACGCGAGCCGGGCGGGCGACTGCCCGTGGGGTGGCGCAGCGACCTGTATTCGGGGTGCTTTATGGCCGCAAAACCCCTCCACCCTCATGCGATGCGCGCGGCCGCAGGCGCCGGGCGGAAGTGGGCTTGTTTCGATGTCCGCAACGTCCCGATCATGGTCATCTGCGACCCCGCCATAGGCAAGGATCCGGCGGGGGGCTGAACGGGGCCCCCCGCTGCTCTGATCCCGTCAGCCGATGATCGCGTTCAGCGTCGCACTCGGCCGCATCACGGCGGCGAGTTTGGCCGGGTCGGCGTGGTAGTAGCCGCCGGTATCGGCCGGTTTGCCCTGTGCTGCCGCCAGCTCGCCCACGATCTTCGCCTCACCCTCGGCCAACGCATTGGCCACTGGCGCGAATTCGGCGGCAATATCCGCATCGCCCGACTGCGCGGCCAAAGCCTCGGCCCAGTAGCGGGCGAACCAGTAATGGCTGTCGCGGTTGTCGGGCTGGCCGACCTTGCGGCCGGGGCTGCGATCATTGTCGAGAATGCCCTGCGTTGCGGCATCAACCGCATCGCCCAGCACCTTAGCGCGCGCATTTCCCTTGGTTTCGGCCAGGAAGCGAAAGCTTTCGCCGAGTGCACAAAACTCACCAAGCGAATCCCAGCGCAGGTGGTTTTCCTCCTGCAACTGCTGGACATGCTTCGGGGCAGAGCCGCCCGCACCGGTCTCGAAAAGCCCGCCGCCCTGCATCAGCTTGACGATCGACAACATCTTGGCGCTGGTTGCCAGTTCAAGGATCGGGAAAAGGTCGGTCAGGTAGTCGCGCAGCACGTTGCCGGTGATGGCGATGGTGTTCTCGCCTTTGGTGATCGTCTCAAGGCTGGCAATCGTCGCCTCGCGCGGGGCCAGGATCTCGAACTTGTCGGCCACGCCTTTCGCCTCAAGGATCGGCTGAACCATCCTGATCAGCTCTGCGTCATGGGCGCGGGTCGCATCCAGCCAGAAGATCGCGCGGAAGCCGGTCAGGCGTTGCCTGTCGATGGCAAGGTTCACCCAATCCTCGATCGGCGCCTTGCGGGCCGAGGCAGAGCGCCAGATGTCGCCGGTTTCCACTTTGTGCGAATGCAGGACGGTGCCGTCCTCCAGCACCATCTTGACGGTGCCATCCGCCGGGATCTCGAACGTCGTCGGGTGCGAGCCGTATTCCTCGGCTTTCTGCGCCATCAGGCCGATATTCTGCACGGTGCCGGCGGTGGCCGGGTTCAGCTTGCCATTTGTCTTGAAGAACGCGATGGCCGCATCATAGACCGGCGCATAGGAATTGTCGGGGATGACGCAAACACAGTCGGCCTCGTTCCCGTCCGGGCCCCAGCCCTTGCCGCCCGCGCGGATCAGGGCGGGCATCGAGGCGTCGATGATCACGTCCGAGGGGACATGCAGGTTGGTGATGCCCTTGTCGGAATTGACCATATACATCGGTGGGCGCTGCGCGGTGACCGTATCGATGGCCGCCATGATCTCTGCATCATCCTTGACGCGGTCAAGAAGGTCGCCGAGGCCGGAATTCGGGTTTACGCCAAGCGACTCCATCCGGTCGCCGAATTTCTCGAACACCGGTGCGAGCCATGCTTTCACGGCATGGCCGAAGATGATCGGGTCCGAGACCTTCATCATCGTCGCCTTCATATGCAGCGAGAATAGGACGCCCTCGGCCCTGGTCTTTTCGATCTCGGCGGCAAGGAAGGCGTCGAGCGCCTTGGCCGACATGAAGGTCGCGTCGACGACTGTTCCTGCGGGGTATGTGACGCCGGCCTTCAGCACGGTTTCACCGCCCGCCGCCTCAAGCACGATCTTCGCGGTCGCGGCCTTGGCCAGTGTCGCCGATCTCTCATTCGAACGGAAATCATCGCCCGCCATCGCCGCGACGCGGGTTTTGCTGTCCTTCGCCCAGTCGCCCATCCGGTGCGGGTTGGCCTGCGCGTAATTCTTCACCGCCGTCGCCGCGCGGCGGTCGGAATTGCCTTCGCGCAGAACCGGGTTCACCGCCGAACCCTTGATCGCGTCGTATTTCGCGCGGGTGGCCTGTTCCGCGTCGGTTTCGGGGTCTTCGGGATAGTCGGGCAGCGCATATCCCTGCGCCTGCAATTCCTTGATTGCGGCGACAAGCTGGGGGACCGAGGCCGAGATGTTCGGCAGCTTGATCACGTTGGCCTCGGGCGTCTTCACCAGGTCGCCCAGCTCCGCGAGGTCGTCGGCGATGCGTTGGTCGGCGCTCAGCGCCTCGGGGAAGGTCGCGAGGATCCGGCCCGCAAGCGAGATATCCTTGGTTCCGACCGTGATCCCGGCGGCGGAGGCGAATTTGCGGATGATCGGCAAAAGCGAAGCACTGGCCAGTTCCGGCGCTTCGTCGACCTTGGTGTAGATGATGTCGGGATTGGCGGTGTTACCCATGGGCTTGCCCTCTCGCTTGCCTGACTCGTTGCCGGTGACATAGCGGAAATCACTGGCAGGGGAAAGATGGTATGCGACGGTATACCAAAAATACTTACCGTACAGGGCCGGGCAAAAACCGCCCGGCCCCGGTGGTCAATGGCCCTTGTGATCGGGGGCCGTGATCGTCAAACCGACCGCCGGGCGGCCCAGCTTTGCGTTCGGATTGGCCGGGTCGGGCAGTTCCGACCAGGACACTTCGCCATCGGCACATGTCTGGGTTACGACGAAGTGAAGGGTGGAACCGGCAGCAAGCGCCGGGTCAACGGTGCCGCGAAAGCCGAATTCATCGAACCAGTCGTCTGGCAGCGAACCGGTCCAGATGATTTCGGTCACGCCTTCGCTGACCGGTTTGCCATGGTTCATGTAGGTCCTGGCATAGGGGGCTTTGACCGTCTCAAGCGTCCAGTCCGCCTTTGGCATCGGC
>NZ_JBARVQ010000769.1:0-1531 GCF_049646345.1 Albidovulum sp.
CTCCATAAGCCACGAGCTTCGCCCCGACCCTTTCGCCGGCCTTCATTTCCGCCAGAACGATGTTTTCAGGGCAGATAGCGTAATCTTTCACGCCCGCCGCAGCGGCCACGTCCGGCAACGCCGCGAGTGCGTCCTTGGCGCTGCCATGCTCGGCCATAAGCCGAAAGAATGTCGCTGGACCGACGCGGCGGGATCGCAAGAGACGAAGCCAGTTCCGGCGATCATCCTCTTCGTGGGGTGGGGTGAGGGGGTGGGGTGAAGGGAATAAATCCTTTGCCATCCTCGTCTCCGTCTCTTGCTGCAGCCAACATGCTCCAGAGATGGTTAACGGACCGTGTATGCTATTAGGATTTCAGAATCTTTTTGAAGATGCGCATTTTCACTGGCCCCCCGACCAGTTCCGCAAGTCGTTCTGCAAGTTCCGCCACAGTTCGGCGTTTCATTGGCGCTGCTGGGACGTGATCGGAACGGGCGTCGTGTCAGGCCGTGTGCCAGACTGCGGCCAGGGCCGCGCTTTCACTGGGCGCGACGGGTCTTGCCAACCATTGGGTCAAGCGGCCGACCCGCCAACCGTCAACCCGCCGATCAGTAGCGTCGGCTGGCCCACGCCGACCGGCACCCATTGCCCGGCCTTGCCGCAATTGCCGATACCGGGGTCAAGCTTCATGTCATTGCCGATGGCGCGGATCTGCTTCAAGGCGGTGGCCCCGTCACCGATCAGCGTGGCGCCCTTGACGGGTGCGCCGATCTTGCCGTTCTCAACGCGGTAAGCCTCGGTACAGGAAAAGACGAACTTGCCGTTCGTAATGTCCACCTGACCCCCGCCGAAACCGACAGCATAGATGCCGTCCCGGACCTCGGCGATGACCTCTGACGGATCGGCGGTCCCGCCCAGCATGTAGGTATTCGTCATCCTTGGCATTGGCGCATGGGCATAGCTTTCGCGGCGGCCGTTGCCCGTGGGTTTGACCCCCATCAGGCGCGCGTTCTGACGGTCCTGCATGTAGCCCACGAGCACTCCGTCCTCGATCAGAACGTTCTTGCCGGACGGCGTGCCTTCGTCATCAACAGTCAGTGACCCGCGCCTGTCGGGGATGGTGCCATCGTCCAGCACCGTCACTCCCTTGGCCGCAATCTGCTGTCCCATCAGACCCGCAAAGGCGCTCGTCTTCTTTCGGTTGAAATCGCCTTCCAGCCCGTGACCGATGGCCTCGTGCAGCAAAATCCCCGGCCATCCGGCACCCAGAGCAACCTCCATGACACCGGCAGGGGCGGGGACGGCTTCAAGGTTCACAAGGGCAATTCGAAGTGCCTCCTGCGTTGCCGATTGCCATTTTTCCGGTGCGATCAGGCCGTCCAGCGCGATTCTTCCGCCCTCGCCGTGCCCGCCGCTTTCGCGCCTTCCGTTTTGTTCCACAATGACCGAGACATTGACGCGCACCATCGGACGCGCATCCCGCACCAGCAGACCCTCCGGCCTCAGGATCTCGACCTCTTGCATCGATGCCGCAATCGTAGCCGAGACCTGGAC
>NZ_JBARVQ010000770.1:0-2620 GCF_049646345.1 Albidovulum sp.
GTGCCCGTGGTGATCTTTCCGCCCTGGATCAACAAATTCTACATCATGGACCTCAAACCCTCGAACTCGCTGATCAAGTGGATCGTCGATCAGGGCTATACGCTTTTCGTGGCAAGCTGGAAGAACCCCGACAAGAGCTATGCCGATGTCGGGCTCGACCAATATGTCGAGGAGGGGTTCATTGCGGCGATCGAAGCGGCCAAGGCGATCACCGGCGAAAAACAGGTCAATGCGGTCGGTTACTGCATTGCGGGAACGACGCTCACGCTGACACAGGCCGTTCTGGCCAAACGCGGCGACAAGTCGGTCAAGTCGGCAACATTCTTCACGACGCTCACTGACTTCTCAGATCCGGGTGAGGTCTCGGTCTTTCTCGACGATGATTTCATCGACGGGATCGAAGCGCAGGTCGGGCGCGACGGCTATCTCGACAAGTATTTCATGGCGCGGACCTTCTCGTTCCTCCGCTCAAATGACCTCGTCTATCAACCGGCGATCCGCAACTACATGCTGGGCGACAAGCCGCCGGCCTTCGATCTGCTATACTGGAACGGCGACGGCACGAACCTGCCCGCGAAGATGGCCGTCGAATATTTGCGCTGGATCTGTCAGGCGAACCGTTTGGCCGATGGCACGATCGAAATCTGCGGCGAGACGATCGGGCTGAAGGATGTGAAAGTCCCCCTTTTTGCTGTCGCCTGTGAGGCCGACCACATCGCGCCCTGGAAAGGGTCGTTCAACGGCATCCGGGCCTACGGGTCAAAGGACAAGACCTTTGTCGTCTCGCAGTCGGGTCATATCGCGGGGATCATCAACCCGCCCTCGAAGAACAAATATGGGCACTACACCAATGACGCCGAGATGGGTGAGGCCGATGACTGGCTGGCCACGGCGAGTTTCCACGACGGCAGCTGGTGGCCGCGCTGGGAGGCCTGGCTGAAACCCCGCGCGGGCAAGATGGTTCCGGCGCGGGATCTGGGGGATTCGAAACATCCGGTTCTGGCCCCGGCCCCAGGAACCTATGTTGCCGAGACCCCAACCATCTGAAAAATAAGTCGAAAAACTTTTTTCTGCGCTGCAGCAAAAACACTTGAAATGCTGCATCGCAGCATCTATCTTTCCTGCAGACGTAGAAAGGGCATCCCCCGCCCGAATGTCAGGAGATAGTAAGATGCAAAAGACCCAGGACTTCACCAAAGTCATGCAGGACATGACTGCCGCTTTCCCGATCGACACGAAGGCGTTCCAGGACACGTTCAAGACCTCCGCCGTTCTCGGTGAGAAGGTTGCCAAGGTTGCTCTCGAAGCGGCTGAAAAGTCGAACGAGATCTCGTCCAAGTGGACGAAAGAAACGCTCGGCAAGGTCAGCGCGCTGACCAGCGTCAAGGACGAGCCGGCCGACTATTCGAAAGCCGTTTCGGACTTCGCTTCGGCTGCTGCCGAAATGGCCGCCGCGAACCTCGCCGCTTTCGCTGAAGTCGCGAAGAAGGCCCAGATGGAAACCGTCGAACTGATGCTGGCCGCTGGTAAGGATCTTTCGGAAGACGCGACCGCTGCCGTCAAGAAGGCCCAGGCCGATGTGACCGCCGCCGCGAAAAAAGCCACCGCTTCGGTGAAGTAAGCTCGACTTCCGTAACGAGTGACGATCGAACGGTTTCCCCACTCCTCCCTGTCGGTGAGACCGGACTTTGGCGGGCACAGAGTGCCCGCCTTTTCTTTTGGACATTTTATTTGCGTTTCGGGTTTTCGTTGAGATGACAAGAACCAGAAACGCTTTAGAGCGTGATAAGGTACCGCGCGTGCTTTGTACGGAAAAGTCGTTCCGATTCATCGCGCACTCCTTGGCCGGGCTCTTTCAACCATCGGTCTTTAGGTTCGTCGTAGCGCTGGGTGTGCCGGGTATCGGGCGGCCAGTTCGGATCAGACGGCATGGGATTGCGCCCTTCGGCCCGAGATGTGCAGGCACGCTCAAACGCTGCTTTCCGAAGGAGACGGACAACAGGAGTCACACGAGACGTTTTACCAAAGCCTGTATATCCAGACCCGCGGTATGTTGAAGAAGGAATTTCCGGTCCATCTTCAGGCCCGACACACCATTCGCCATACTCGGCATGCCAATCTCAAACGTAACCGACCGGGCTTGGTCCAGAACGTCGTCTCGGTATGCGAAAGACTTGCGTCAATCGAGGATCGCGCGGTGCCTGTGAAGTGGTCCCACCTTTACAATCACGAGCAGACAGGTCAGCCGAATACGAAATCGCCCGCATCGATCAGCGAGGCATCGGTGTTTTCCAGCAGGATGGAGGCAGTGGCGAACTGCACCAGCGTATCCGTCCCCTGCGCCGAAATCGTCACGCCTGACATATCGGCCGCACCCGAGGTGATGCGGATCATATCCGTTCCGTCCTCGAAATCCGACACCACATCCTGTCCGTCACCGGTTCCGAAGATGAACTCATCCGCGCCGAGCCCGCCTGTCAGACCGTCATTGCCGCTTCCACCCCGGATCATGTCGCTGGCATCGCTGCCGGTGATGGTATCATTGCCCGCACCACCATCGAGGATGTTGCCGGAACCACCGGTTGCGGTCAGACTGTCGTGGCCGCCCCCGCCATAGAGT
>NZ_JBARVQ010000771.1:0-4060 GCF_049646345.1 Albidovulum sp.
ATCCTGGAAGAGCCGCCCTATGATGCGTCGAAGTGGGACGTCAAGCAGCCGGATCAGGATCCGAACTGGCTGGAAAACTCCGAAGCAGGCACGGCCTGGGATTCGGCCTATCTTCACATGATGTACCAGACCGCCCTGAAGGATACCCATCCCGAGGTGGCCCGGCTCTTTGGCAATGTGAAACTGACCACCGAACAGGTCAGCGACATGACCTTCGCCCTTGTCATCGACAAGAAAGACCCGGCCGAATACGCCAAGGCATGGGTTGCCGAGCATGAGGATGAAGTCCTGAGCTGGCTGGCCGACTGATACCTGATTAAAATCAAAAATGAAGGGGGCCGCCGGAGCGATCCGGCGGCCCCTGCATAAGGGAGGGGAAATGGCTGAACCAGTTGTCAGGCTGTCGAATGTCTGGAAGGTCTTCGGCAAGGATGCGGAAAAGGCGATGGAGGCGATACGCGCCGAGGGGCTGAGCAAGCCCGAGGTGCTGAAGCGCTTCCAATGTGTCGTCGGCGTGCAGGATGCCAGTTTCGAGGTTCCGAGGGGCGAGATCTTCTGCATCATGGGCCTGTCGGGCTCGGGCAAGTCGACGCTGGTGCGTCATGTCAACCGGCTGATCGCGCCAACATCGGGGCAGATCGAAATCCTTGGTCGTGACATCTCCAAACTGAGCGAACGCGAATTGCGCGAGGTGCGGGCCAAGCAGATCGGCATGGTCTTTCAGCACATGGCGCTGATGCCGCACCGCTCGGTGCGTGACAATGTCGCCTACCCGCTGGAAATCCGAAAAGTCGCCAAATCGCGTCGCTGGGCAATCTCGGATCATGCGCTCGGTCTCGTGAACCTGACCGGCTATGAGGACCGCCTGCCCAAGGAACTTTCGGGCGGCATGCAGCAGCGGGTGGGGATCGCCCGGGCGCTGGCCTCGGATCCGGAAATTCTGTTGATGGACGAACCGTTTTCGGCGCTTGACCCGCTGATCCGGCTTCAGTTGCAGGACCAGTTCAAGGCGCTGGTGGCGCAGTTGCAGAAGACTACGCTCTTCATCACTCACGATCTTGATGAGGCGATCCGCATCGGCCACCGCATTGCGATCATGAAGGACGGCGTCATCGTCCAGATTGGCACACCGGAAGAAATCGTGATGAACCCCGCCGACGACTATGTACGCGAATTCGTGCAAGGCATTTCCAAGTTGAAACTGGTGAAGGCGCATTCGATCATGGAGCCGATCGACAGGTTCCGGGCGACCGACGAGCGGTCGCTCGTCGATTCTCCGCGCGCGGATGAAAATGCCGATCTCGATCAGTTGATCGATCTGTCGGTCGACACCTATTCACCCGTGATCATAACCGAGAACGGCGTTGATGTCGGAGTGGTCGACAAGGCGCGGCTCTTGCGCGGAATTCAGGGAGGCAAGAATGACTGATGCGACAACGGAACTGAAAGTCACCGCCGCCTCTGACATCGATGTCGACCACGAGGCGCTTGATGCGTCGATCCGCGAATTTGCGGGACCGAATGGCGACAGTTACGTCGACGCGTTCCACAAGATCCACAACGCCACCGGCTGGATACCGCCCACCTTCAACATATGGGCGGTTCTTCTGGGTCCGATCTGGGCTGCGGCGCGTGGCATCTGGGGCATGTTCTGGGGCTTCCTGATCCTTGAGATGATCGCCTGGGTGCAGTTTGGCCGGGGCCTTTGGGGCAATCCAGGCGCCCAGTTCCTCGACCGGGCGGAAACCCAGTCGGCGCGTGCGGCGGAATTCCTGCAACGGGCCGAGGCGGCAAAGGCGGCGGGCGAGGATCCGGCGCGGTTTGAAAAGCTGGCGGCCAACCTGACCAAGGCGGCCGATGCCAGCCTCGCGCAGGGTCAGGCCGCATCCTCCGAGGCGATGGGCATCCTGTTGACCGGTCTTGCGGTTCTGCTGATCGTCAAACTGGTGCAGGGCTTTTTCGGCAACTCGGTCTATGAACGGCAATATTCCCGCTGGCGCATTACGCCTGGATCGGTCGACAGCGGGCGCAGGACGGCGAACATCCTGCTTGGCCTCTTCCTCGTCGCCGCCATCGCGCCGCTGACGATCTATAAGTTCACGGTGGCGAGCCCGTCGGAACTTCTCAACATCTTCCCAGAAAAGGAAGTGTCGCAGATCTTCCTCGGCGAAGGGAATGCAACGCTCTTTTCCACCATCGCCAACTGGCTTGAAGCGCGGATCGACGAAACGGCACGCGCCGGGGCGGATGTATTCGACGGGGTGACGGCGGGGGTTAGGTCGATCCTGAATACGCTGACCGTGGGGCTGTCGGGCACGCCCTGGCCCGTCGTCATGCTTGTGATCTGCGTCACCGCCTGGCGTGCGGCAGGGCCACGCGTCGCGGTCTTCACCGCAGCCTCGCTCGCCTATATCGCGATGCTGGGCTACTGGGAGGTGGCGATGGAAACGGTTGCGCTGGTGGGCGCTGCCGTGGTGATCTGCGTTGCCTTCGGCATTCCGTTGGGCATCTGGTTCGGCAAATCGCAGCGCGCCTACAAGGCGGCAGAGCCGGTCCTTGACCTGATGCAGACGCTGCCCGCCTTCGTCTACCTGATCCCCATCATCGCCTTTTTCGGCACCGGCAACCCGCCGGGCATCCTCGCCACGATCATCTTCGGCATGCCGCCGGTGATCCGTCTGACCGCTTTGGGGATGCAGGGAGTGCCGGAAAGCATCAAGGAAGCCGCGACCGCCTTCGGTGCTTCCCGCTTCCAGCTTCTGAAGGATGTGGAGGTGCCACTCGCGCTGCCATCGATCATGGCGGGCGTCAACCAGACCATCCTGATGTGCCTCTCGATGGTCGTCATCATCTCGCTGATCGGCGGCGGCGGGCTTGGCAAGGTCATCCTTGAGGCGCTGCAATATGCCGCCAAGGGCCCGGGCCTGCTCGGCGGGTTTGCCATCCTCTTCTGTGCGATGGTCATCGACCGGATCGTTCAGGGGGCGTTCCGCCGCGAGGATCTAAAGCGCGAGGGCTAAGACCTGTCAACGGCGGCGTAAAAGTCGGCCATGGCGGCGGAGCAAAACCAGGCCAGTTGGTGAGAGTGTGCGCCATGGCGCGCGCGCTTCCCCCATAGCTGGCGTGTGCCATGGCGCACTGGCCCGTCAGGGCCAATCGTGTTCAGATGTCTGGATCAAGATCAGCGCCGCTTGCGGGCAGAGCTGTTGGCGAGGCGATAGCTTTCGCCGTTCATCTCGAGTATGCTGACATGGTGGGTCAGCCGGTTGAGGAGCTCGCCGGTCAGGCGCTCGGAACCAAAGGTTTCGGTCCATTCATCGAATGGGAGATTGCTGGTGATCATGGTCGATCCGCGCTCATAGCGCTGCGAGATCAGTTCGAACAGTAGCTCGGCGCCGGTCTTCGACAGGGGCACGAAGCCGAGTTCGTCGATGATGAGGAGCTTGTAGCCTGCCATCTGCTTTTGGAAGCGGAGCAGACGGCGCTCGTCGCGGGCCTCCATCATCTCGCTGACCAGCGCCGCGGCGGTGGTGAAGCCAACCGAGAGGCCCTTCTGGCAAGCGGCCAGCCCGATGCCGAGGGCGGTATGGGTCTTGCCGGTGCCGGACGGGCCAAGGGCAATGACATTCTCGCGACGTTCGATCCATTCGCACCGGGCCAGCTCCAGAACCTGCATCTTGTTCAGCTTCGGGATCGCCACGAAGTCGAAGCTGTCCAGGCTTTTGACGGCCGGGAACTTCGCCGCCTTGATACGGCGCTCGACCATTCGCCGTTCCCGGTCGATCAGTTGGTAATCTCCCCATTTTTAACGGGTTGCCTCGGTAGAACTTACGCGGCCATTTTCAGTTTCATGGCGGGTGTGATGCCGCCGATGCCCATGTTCGGGCGGTCGTTGTTGTAAGTCCATAGCCATTGCGTAGCCTGATCTTGGGCCTCCTCGATGCTTTCGATGATGTATTGGTCCAGCCATTCGTGCCTGACAGTGCGATTGTGACGCTCGACATAGGCGTTCTGCTGCGGCTGGCCGGGTTGGATGTGCTGGATGGTGATACCCTGCTTC
>NZ_JBARVQ010000772.1:0-4333 GCF_049646345.1 Albidovulum sp.
AATATAGGTGCCGTCTTCCTTGATCTTGTCGAGCGCGGCAAAGAAGTCGGCCTCGTTCGCCGGAACCTCGACCCCGAGCTCTGCAAAGGCATCCTTGTTGTAGATGAAGCCGTGGATCACGCTCGCCATCGGTACGCAGAAGGTATGGGCCGCATCATCGGTCTGCCAGGCGGATTTGGCGACGTCAGAGAAGTTGGCCATCGCCTCAAGGTCTGAAAGATCGGCCAGCTTGCCGCCGTCATAGAGCGCGAGCGAGGCGTCGAAAGGGCGGCAGGTGATCAGGTCGCCCGCCGTACCCGCATCCAGCTTGGAATTCAGCGCGGCATTATATTCGGCAGGGGCCGAGGGCGTGAACTCGACCTTGATGCCGGGATTGGCGGCCTCAAAGGCCGGGATGATCTTGTCCTGCCAGATGGCGAGGTCGTCGTTGCGCCAGCTTTCGATGGTCAGTGTCACATCCTGCGCATTGGCCGCAACGGCCGAGCCGAGGATTGTGGTGGCCAGCAGAAGGCCGGTCAGGTTCTTCGGTGTCATATCTCACTCCCATGGTTGGTCTTGGTTGTCCGGCTTCCGGTGCCGGTCTTGTTTACCCGCGCGAGTGCCGCGCGAAGATTGTTGTCACTCGCCGCAAGACGGCGGGTCGCCTCATCCTTGCCGGTTCCGGTCGCGATCAGGATGGCGGGTTTCACCGCGCCATCGGCCGTGGCCAGCGCCCGGGCCGCGCAATCGGCATCGACCCCGGCAATCTCCATCACCATGGACCGTGCCCGCGCGCGCAACTTTGCATTATCCGCCACAAGACCGACCATCATTCCGTCATGGACCTGACCGAGCCGGATGCCCATCAGGGTCGACATCAGATTCAGCGCTACCTTTTGTGCCGTGCCCGCGCCCATCCTTGTGGACCCGGCGATCACTTCCGGCGGCGTCGGCAGGCAGATCGCCACATCGGCATGATCAAAGATCGGCACGCCGGGATTGTTGGCGATGGCGATCACTTTCGCCCCCTTTGACCGCGCGGTGATTGCAACGGCCATGGGGTAGGGGGTGCGGCCAGAGGCCGTCACGGCGATGACCGTGTCACCTGCCTGGATTTCCGCCGCCGCAAGATCGGCCGCCTGCGCGTCATCTTCACTCGCGCCCGGCATAATCGCGTCGGTCGGCAGACCGCCAGCCATCAACAGCCCGATACGTTCAGACGGAATTCCATAGGTTCCCGGCAGCTCCATCCCGTCGGCACCGGCCATGAGCGCAGAGGAGCCAGCACCGGCATAGACGAGCCGACGGCCAGACCGCATCGCATCCGCCATCAGCACGGCGCCTGCCTCAATCGCGGGCAGGGCGCTGCGAACGGCATCCAAAGCTGCCGCCTGCGCGGTCAGAAGCACGTCGAGCACCTCGTGCCCGGGCCGGGCGTCCAGGCCTTTCGCGGCTGGATGTAGTCGTTCAGTGGCAGCTGACGGCATCGAATCCCCCAATTCCTCACAGGATACCTATATAATACCTTTTGTCTATAGGTTTGCCGTCTCGGCACAATTGGTCTGATAATTCGCAGAATATACATACCTATGTGGCAATGAGTGGCTTCCAATTTCCCAATAGGTATTATATTGGTAGCTGCATGTTTAATGCTGACAGACCCTTGATTGGCGTAGATGGCGGCGGCACGTCGTGCCGCGTGGTGCTGTGGGTTCCCGGGATGGAGGGGCTCCACGAAGCCGTGCTCGGCCCTGCCAATGCCTCGACCAATTTCGACGCAGCCGTCACGACGATCTCCGATGCCATCGGAACTGTCGCAGCCAAGGCGGGTCTTTCCATTCGTGACCTTGAAGACGCCTCGGCCCATTTCGGTCTGGCCGGCGTGATGAATGCCGGGATATCCGCGAATGTGGCGGCCCATTTCACATTCCGCAGACTGACCGTGACCGATGACCGCCCGACCACCATTGCCGGCGCGCTTGGCGAAAGGGACGGGACCGTTGCCGCCATCGGCACCGGGTCTTTCGTCGGGCGGCAAGTTGCGGGGCAGGTGCGTGGCATTGGCGGCTGGGGCTTCTATATCGGCGATCAGGCCTCGGGTGCCTGGCTGCTGCGGCGCTGTTTCGAAGAGGTCATGCTGTCGGTCGACGGGCTGACCCCCGCCACGGATCTGACGCGCTCCATCCTTGCCGCCCATGGTGACGATCCCGGGCAAATCGTGCAGTTCTCCCTGACCGCCAGACCGGCCGACTACGCGACACTGGCGCGCGAGGTTGTGGGTGCCGCCGACCGCGGCGATCCCCTGGGCCTGAAGCTGATGGAAGAGGGCGCGGCCTATATCCGTGCGGCAATGGCAGCACTCGGTTGGCGGGAGGGGGAGGATCTGTGCCTCGTTGGCGGGCTTGGCCCCGCCTATGGTAAATGGCTGGACCTGCCCACCCTTACCCCGAAGGGCACGGCCCTTGACGGCGCGCTCGCCCTTGCGGCCCGGGCGGCAGAGGGGGTCACATCATGAAGATCGCTGACTTTCTGGACCCCGAACATTGGCTCAACCCGGCAAACGGGCCACTTTATGTCCAGCTTCGCAAACGGATCGAGGCGGGGATCAGTTCGGGTTTTCTTGTCCCCGACATGCCTCTGCCGCCAGAGCGTGAAATCGCGGCAATCACCGATCTGTCACGCGTCACCGTACGCAAGGCGATTGCCGAACTGGTGGATCGCAGTCTGGTTCTGCAAAAGCAGGGGTCGGGGTCGTTCGTTGCACCTGCGCGGCCCCGGGTCGAACAATCGCTGTCGCGGCTTACCTCATTTTCCGAGGATATGGCACGGCGTGGCTATCTGTCGGAAATGGATTGGCTGGAGCGCGGGCTTTTCCTACCGTCGCAGGAAGAGGTTGAGGCGCTCGGGCTCACGCCCGGCGATCAGGTTGCGCGACTGGCGCGGCTCAGGCGCGCAGATGGGCGCCCCATGGCAATCGAACGCGCCTCACTGCCCATCGCGATCCTGCCAAATCCGCTGGCTGTGACCCGGTCGCTTTACGAGGTTCTGGGGGCTGCGGGCCTGCGTCCGGTTCGCGCGGTCCAGAAAATTTCGGCCATCAATCTTGGTGCGGCGGATGCTGAACTGCTGGGCGTGCAGCCGATGGCGGCGGGGCTGAGGATCGAACGCATTTCCTACCTGCCCGACGACCGCGTCGTCGAATGCACCAAATCAATCTATCGCGGCGATGCCTACGACTTCGTCGCCGAATTGCGCATACCGGAGACCTGACATGACCACATCCCAAAGCCTGATGCGCAAAGAAGTGCTGGAGATACCGGACGCCGTTGCGCGCCTTCTGGATAAAGGGCGCGATGCCATCCGCGATGCGGCCGCTGCAGCACAGGCGCTGAACCCGCCCTATATCGCGACCGTCGCGCGCGGATCATCCGACCATGCCTGCACCTATCTGAAATATGCCGCCGAACTGACCCTTGGCCTGCCGGTCGCCTCCATCGGTCCATCGGTTGCCTCGATTTACCGCGCGCCGCTGCGGCTTGGCGGCAGCCTCTGCCTCTCAGTCTCGCAATCGGGTAAAAGCCCGGACATTGTCGAACTGGCGCGGGTCGCGCGGGCAGGGGGGGCGCTGACTGTCGCGGTGACGAATGATGCGGCCTCACCACTGGCTGCAGCCAGCGATCAGATACTGGACATTCAGGCCGGGCCCGAACTGTCGGTCGCCGCGACCAAGACCTTCATCACCTCGGCCGTGGCGGGGCTTGCCCTGATCGCCGAATGGCATGGTGACAAGGCTCTAACACAGGCGATTTCGGCCTTACCGGGGTATCTGGAACAGGCAGTCAGGGTGGACTGGAGCGCCCTCGGGGGACGGTTGGCCCATGCAGCCTCGCTCTATACGTTGGGCCGCGGCCCGAGCTATGCCATGTCCGCCGAGGCCGCGCTCAAGTTCAAGGAAACCTGCCAGATCCATGCCGAGAACTATTCCTCGGCGGAAGTGCTGCATGGTCCCGTCTCCATCGTGTCGCAGAACTTCCCCGTGCTGGCCTTCGCCGCCGCTGACGCGGCAGAAGACGCCGTGGTCGAGGTGGCAGATGCGATTGCGGGGAAGGGGGCCACGGTCTTTGTCACCTCCGACCGCGTGACCAGGGCAAAACAACTGCCCGTCGTGCGGACCGATCATCCGCTGACCGATCCTTTGGCGCTGATCGTGTCGTTCTATGCGATGGTGGAACAGGTGGCCCTTGCGCGTGGCATCGATCCCGACCGGCCACGCCACCTCAACAAAGTGACCGAGACGGTCTGATGGCGCAGCTCTATCAAGGTGCGGATATCTTTGACGGGGAAAGGCTTGGCC